>JBKJLR010000037.1:0-3288 GCA_046596865.1 Chitinophagaceae bacterium | reverse complement strand
GGCTTCCCGCTATGGAAGTATGAAGCAGGTAGAAGGCTTTGGCCCCACCGGGGAAACGATAATGGACTATTCGATTTTTGATGCCATCCGTGCAGGTTTTGGTAAAGTGGTATTTATAATTCGTAAAGAATTCGCAGAAAACTTTAGGACCATCTTTGAACCGAAATTGAAAGACAGGATTGAAACAGCTTACGTTTACCAGGAACTTGATTCCTTTACAGATAATTTTTCAATACCATCTGACCGCACTAAACCCTGGGGAACAGCTCATGCCGTGTTATGCGCAAAGGAGGTAGTGAAAGGACCTTTTGCTGTTATCAATGCCGATGATTTTTATGGCCACAATGCTTTTCAAAATGCTGCTGCCTTTTTAAATGTGGGCTGCACTGCAAAGAATTATGCTATTGTCGGGTACGATCTGTTACGAACATTATCGGAGCATGGAACCGTTAACCGGGGCATTTGCGGATTGGATAATGATGGTAACCTGGCAACTATTACTGAACGGATTAATATTGCTAAAAAAGGTGATAAAATAATTTGCGGTGATGGATTGGAGCCCGGCGAACTTTCATCCAATACAAGGGTATCAATGAATTTCTGGTGCTTTGATCCTTCTTTCTTTTCCTTCACACAAAATATTTTTTGTAATTTTTTGCAACAACATGGAAAGGAATTGAAATCAGAATTTTTCATACCTCTTGTGGCAGACCAGTTTATAAAAGAAGGTGGTAAAGTTGAAATTATTCCTACCACTTCCTTATGGTTTGGGGTAACTTATAAGGAAGATGCACCTTTTGTACAGGAAAGCCTGCAGCAGCTTATTAAAAGCGGGGATTATGCCGAAAGCCTTTGGACGTAATGGACTTATAAAAAAAGCTACCCACCGGGAGGAGGATAGCTATACTTGTATAGGGAATTTATTTCTTTAATCACCTTTTACCATAAACACATACTCCTGTATCTTTTTCACCTGTTGTTTTTTATCCATTCCCCGAACCAATGATTTAACAGGCAATTTCAGCGAACGGTAAACCGTGTCTTTTTTCAAATCATCAATGGCATCAAAAATATATTTAGACTGAATAGCGAAAGCCACACCTTCCGCCTCAGCTTCCTTAGTGCTTAATACGCCAATTATTTCACCGTCATGATTGAATACCGGGCCGCCACTGTTGCCACGGTTAGCCGCAATACCGAGTTGGCAACTTAGAGTGTCGCCATTAAAACCCGTTTTGGCACTCAGGTATCCTTCACTGTAAACGATATCGTTGCGGGGATACCCTAAAGTAAAAATAGGTTCGGCTACATCACTCCCCGCTTTGCTGATGCCATAGGGAACGGTAGTGGTTGGATTAAAGTTCAGATCTTCAATTTTAAGTATGGCTATATCTCTAACATTGTCTTTTTTAACAACAATAGCATGGTATTCTCCACCCTTATTATTAATAACTACAATATTTTTTGAATTACGGATGATGTGGGCATTAGTAACCAGATAGCCTTTTCCATCTATAAGAAACCCGGTACCACCTGACTTGAACTGTATAAATTTTTTTTCTGCTTTTATATCTGTGTTAATCTGGTCTTTGAGATTATTCACCACAGCCTTCTGGTCTCGCTGTTCTTTTTTCGTCACTTCCACCTGCCGGTTAAGATCTTGTATTTTATTATCGGCTTTTGGTGATACAGCCCATACCAGTGCACTGAGAGCAATTGTGGTAAAGCCGGCGATAGAAGCGGCAATAGTGGCCACTCTTTTATAACGATTCCACAGGTACACCACTTTGGAGCGGCCTTTGAGTTTCATAGAATTGATCTTTCCCTGTTCTGTTAGATCAGTGTGTGTGTTATTGAGAGAAGACCTGAAATTCTTTCGTTCACCAAAATGATTCAACTGTTGTAAAAACAATGTATGCTCCACCACCAACTGGTCTATCTCTGCATTTGTTTTACGAAGATTTTCAAATTGCAATCTCTCATCCGGCTTCATCTCACCCCGTATGTAGCGTTCAACAGCGTCTAAAATTTTAATATCATCCATCACCATTTCCGTTTTTATAATGAGCAAAAAATATTTTCTTTAGCCTCATCAGGCACTTATACTTCTGGTTTTTCGCATTGTCGGCATTCGTATAACCAAAATTGGCTGCTATTACCTGCATATTCTGTTTCTGTAAATAATAAGCTTCCAAAAGACTTTTACAGGGCTCCCCCAGGTTATTAATGGCTTTCTCCATCATTTCAAACTCGGCGTTTCGCTGTTCATGGTCTTCCAATTCTTCTTCCACCGCCACCACTGCTTCCATATTATCTCCCGGGGCTGAATAACGGTTTTGCTGTTGTAACTTTTTCAGCCATAATCTTCGGGAAACTGAATAAACAAATGTTTTAATCTGGCAATTGAGTTCAAAAGTACCCGATCTCACTTTTTCATAAAGAACTATCATTGTTTCCTGGAATATGTCCTTAGCATCATCTGCTGACCCGTTGTTATTGATAATCAGACTCTGAACCATGTTATAGTTCTCCCTATAAATCGTCTCAACAGCCTTTTTGTCACTGGCAGCTAATCCTTCCAATAAGTCTCTTTCTTCGTTCTGAGGTTTCACATTCCTATATTTAATACAGAATTTTAAAAATAGTAACCCTGCCCGACTATTAAAAATTTAATAATGGGAGTTAGGCGGGCCTGCCCGACAGCAAAAAATAAATTAAATGTAATGGTAAGGCGGGCCTGCCCGACTATTAAAATTTAATAATGGTAGGTCAGGCGGGCCTTGGCCACCTGAAAAAAAATATTAAAATCCGGGTTACCTTTTTCTTTTCCGGGTATTAACATCGAAATATTTCAACAAATAACAAAAAATCAAAAAATGAAAAAATTATTAGCAGTTATCGCTATCGCTTCTTTTGCAGTAGCTTGTAACAACGATGCTGAAAAGAAAGAAGGTTCTGACACAACTACTAAAGTTGTTTCTGGCGACACAGTTACTACCGTTACGAACATGGACACTACGGTTAAAAGTGCAGGTGACACAACTATCAAGAAAACTGTAGATACTGACACTACTATGAAGAAGACTAAGATGTAATTTATTGTAAAGCTTTTTATAAGGCAAGCAATCGTTAAAGGCCTTCCCGCAAGGGAGGGCTTTTTATTTTAACAACCAGTGCTGTACTGCATCCTGAAGTAAAATACATTAGCCTTTCCCCATTTTTAAAGCTACCTTCGCCGCCTTATCAAATATTTTTTATCAGTGATCACATTTGAATCGTTAGGCATTG
>JBKJLR010000389.1:0-3950 GCA_046596865.1 Chitinophagaceae bacterium | reverse complement strand
AGTAGGTAATACCTGAAATACCAATAGCACCTTCATGGGTTAACATCGTTATAGTCTGTACGAAGATTGGTGCGTCATGCTGCCGGCGAAAGAAATCAATGCTGGTGATGATAAGTTGGTTGCCGGGATTTTTCTTATTTCCCCTGTTACAAAGAACCAGGTATTCATTTACCTGAGCAGCACCTTCAATATTTAGATCTTCGATGCCAGCCTGCTGTAGCCGTTCATAAAAAACGCTGCAGTCGAATTTGATTTTTTGATCAGCTTTTATATCAACGAGGATTCCTTTATTACGATGTACTTTGGAACCTGAGCCCATTAAAAGTAAAAAAGCCGTATTATCTAAGTCTATTATGGCACTTGCTTCAAGGTCAGCTTTTTGTTTTTTGGCTATTCTTTTTTCCCGGGTTTTGAAAAGTGGGATTTCATGTATTACTTCCCAGTTGAGGTTAGTAACGATTATACTTCCCGCATCATCACCCACGAGGTAAATTTTACCGTCAAAAAACTCTATCCCGGAACCGGAAGGATAATCTGCCAGTTCTTTAAAATCAAGTAAATCCAGTTTCATTGTTTCTTTATAATAAAAATTAATACCTGATAACTTGATATTTTAAGCTGCTCCTGAGGCCGGTATGAAACTCCGTATTTCGAAAAGAATTTTTGTACCTGGGATATCATTTTATTAACTATGAAATCCATCAAAATCCTGGTTCAGCATTACTCCTTTGCTATTTGCAAACTCATTCACCTTTTCCACAAAAGAAAAATCTTTGATGATACCCGCTACTTTATTGATATCATCCGCAAAGATCCTGTCCTCTTCCGCAAAGCCAACAAACTGGCGAACATAGTCATGGGCAAATTCCAATATCTCACTGCTCTTGTTTGGCATTCTGAATTCAATAGCCTGGCAGGCGGATAATAATTCGATAGCCATGATGTATTCTAAATTGTCCAATACACGACTAAGTTTTCTTCCGCTGATGCTGCCCATGCTTACATGATCTTCCTGCCCGAGAGATGTAGGAATACTATCAGCACTGGCAGGAAAACAAAGTGTTTTATTTTCTGATACGAGTGCTGCAGTAGTGTATTGCGGAATCATAAAGCCGCTATTGAGGCCTACGTCTTTCATCAGTAGCATTGGTAAACCCCATTTACCTTCCAATAATAAATAACAACGGCGGTCAGATATGTTTCCAATTTCAGCAGCAGCGAAGCAGCAATAGTCTAATGGTAATGCCAAAGGCTGTCCATGGAAGTTGCCGCCGCTTATCGTATCATTGGCATCGAAGATGATTGGATTATCTGTTACAGCATTTAATTCTATTTCGGTGAGTTCTTTTAAATGCAGCCAGGCATTTCTTGATGCACCATGCACCTGTGGCATACAGCGAAGTGAATAAGGATCCTGTACCCTTCCACAATCCATATGACTTTGCATGATGGCAGAATCTTTTAATAATAAACGTAATCGTTGTGCTACTAATTTGCTGCCGGTAAAAGGACGCAGTTCATGTAGCCGTTTATCAAAAGGAGCTTCGGTACCGGTTAATGCTTCCAGGCTCATTGCCCCGATGATATCAGCAGCTTCCAGGCAATTGTGCATTCTTTGCACTGCTTTTACAGCAAAGGATAAAATAAATTGAGTACCGTTAATGAGAGCAAGACCTTCTTTTGGGCCCAGTTGTATGGAGTTCAATCCTGCCCTTCGCAACATTTCAGCCGATGATATTCTCTCCCCTTTATAATAAACTTCTCCCAACCCGATCAATGGCAAAAATAAATGAGCCAATGGTGCTAAATCGCCGCTTGCCCCTACACTACCCTTTTCCGGCACCACAGGAATCACATCATTTTCTATATGCCAGATGATCCTTTCTAAAGTTGATAGTTGTACGCCGCTATAGCCCTTCGCCAGGGAATGTACTTTTGTTATCAGCATTAACTTAGCTACTTCTACGGGTATAGGGTCTCCCACTCCTACGCTATGGCTTTGCAGAATTTTATATTGCAAAGTGGCGGCGTCTGCTTCAGAAATGGGAGTATTGGCTAAAATGCCAAAGCCGGTATTTACGCCATACACAGTTTTTCCAATAGATACAATTTGCTGTACTGATTCCTGGCTGGCTTTAATTTTACCTATAGCCTGTTCACTCAACTGTCCGTTGATTTTCCCCGCTGCAATGGCAACAACTTTCCCCGTGGTCAACTCATCAATTCCGTATTGGAAAATTTCCGGCATAACAATTATTTGTGCTAAAAGTAAACAAATAATTAAATACTGGTTGGTGGGTATACTTGTACCCGCATGCAACGAATAAGCAAACCCTGTTATCTTTACCTATATTTTAAGTTTCGCATCAGTAAAATTTTTATGAAAATATTTCTTCTCCCAGCTTTTCTTTTTATTATCACAGCTGGTGCATATTCTCAGAGCCTGAAAAAGTATAAGATTGGCAACTCAGGTTGCTCCCTGTCCAGCTATTGCAACTCAAAATATGAGCTGGCCTATAGCGAGGATTCATCAAAATTATTTACCGGCGAATGTATTTCCGGCTCAGTGACCTATGGTGTCATCTGTATTAAACTACTGAATCCTGTCATTGATCTGTTGGCAGCTGAAGATTTGATGATCTCGTATGCAGACTATCTTAAAGGGAGCTTTGAAATAAGAAAGGCAGGTGGGTATAGCAAAGGACACCGCCTGAATGATAATGAAAATACACGGGGTATTATTGATTACTGGGAAGATAATGAGCTTGATAAATGGAAAATAAAAGCATGGACAGATGGTTACTTCATCGGCTTCCTTTATGCATATAGCAATAAGCAACTTCCCGAAGCGAAAGTGAATGTTTTCTTAGATAGTTTTCGGTTTCCGGAACGCTAAAAACATTTTACACCTGTTATTTTCACCCTCTATTAATCTTTTACCGGAGGCGTAACGATTATCGGTTCCGGCCTGAAATATATTTTCATAAGGTCATCCCTGTCTTTGGCAGTCATGGGCAAATCAGGAATTTTTTGATTTTTATTCTGCGAAGAATAGTAAGGAACTGCATAGTGAATAACCAGTACAGGGCGTATATTTTGATTCTCATTTTTAGCAGAAGCAAACCATTGGCTGTAAGTCGAAACTTTCTGAAGGGAATCCTGGTTGCAGATCATAAACCCATTATTTCCCAATACAAACATGTCTTTTACCATTTTAGTTACATCAATCTTTACCGAACGATCTTTCTTCTTTGCCGGCACATTTTTAATTACCTCTTCACTGCTATTGGACATGGGTTGATTCATCCAGGTTGTCAACGAATCCTCCCAGGGTTGCAGAACCCTCCGTATTATAATTTTTGAATTTTGACCTTCCTTATCACCAACAACAGCCTTTTCTAATTCGACGGGGTTTAAAATAAGCTGTGCACTGGTGATCTGGTCAGGCTTAATAATTAAGGGCAGCATACCGTAATCAAAAGCAATGAGTGACCGGCATTGTAAATGTTTGCCTTGATCAAACCAGGCGGCTGCACCCATAACGGGGGACTGGTCGCCTGCCCTGTCTGCAAATAAATTACTAACTAATACAGATTTAGTAGTTGTGTCAGCTTTTAACAAAACAAACATTTCTGAATAGCCTGTAGCTGGCTGTGTAAATGCTGCTGTTGAAGTAAAAAACCACAGGAAGATTAGTCCAGCAAAAGATTTTGTAGAATTTTTCATTTTAAAAGTTTTGGTTTTAAAATAATATCCTGCCGCACAGAGTTGTTTGAATCTTATTGATTAAAAGTCCTATAATTAATTCATATAATCTCAAAATGCGTCTGAATGTAGTGTTAAATACTTTTAAAAATAAAGGGTTGATCTCTTACAAGATCAAACGGGAATTGAGTTTTGCCGGACTGAAAAAAGATGTTTTCTGTATTCAAACGCTGATTTCAATTATA
>JBKJLR010000365.1:0-17926 GCA_046596865.1 Chitinophagaceae bacterium | reverse complement strand
TGCCAAGTTGGTTTATCAAAGAGCTACTAAAAGTTTTAAAAGAGCATTGGCAACTTTTGTAGAACCAACAAAGGAAACTGCTTCAATACCCGGATGATCGCAGATGGCTTCTACAATTTCCACATCACCATGAACAATATTGAAAACACCATCTGGTAAACCAGCTTCTTTTAATAATTCGGCGAGTTTGCCACAGCATAGCGGAACTTTTTCAGAAGGCTTTATGATCATACAGTTTCCCAGGGCAATGGCGTTTGGTATCGTCCAATTGGGCACCATGGCCGGAAAATTAAAAGGAACGATAGAGGCAACAACACCCAGCGGCACATGTTCTGTTCTGCATTCCACACCTTTACTTACTTCTAATATTTCACCAGTCACTAATTGCGGTAAAGATGTTGCGAATTCTGTCAGCTCAATACACTTTTCTATCTCGGCAACAGATTCACCATAAGTTTTTCCATTTTCTTCGCTGCAGAGTTCTGATAGGTCTTTCAAATTTTTTTCCAGTAAATATTTATACCGGAAGAAAACCTGCACTCTTTCTTTGATAGGTGTTTTACTCCAGGTTACAAAGGCGGCTTTGGCAGCTTTTACGGCTGTATCAAGATCTTTGGCGTTTGACATGGGAACTTTAGACAGAAGGTTACCATCCAGCGGGGAAATCACATCCAGTGTACGTTGTGAGGATGCATCTATAAATTTTCCATTGATATAATTCTGAACGGGAGAGTATTTCATACAACAAATTTCATTTGAGATTATTTTTCAAAATCGCCAACTATAAATATACTTATTTTAACGAGTTTTACAAGCTAAATACCTATTGCATAATGACCCCTGAAAGAGAACACCGGCTAAAATCTGTATTAGATAAAAGACAGGGCGACATAACCATTGTGCTCGAAAATGTTTTTGATCCGCACAATATTTCTGCGGTGATGAGAACCTGTGATGCAGTGGGTGTGCAGGATATTTATGTTTTGAATACTAAAATTCCCCCCCATAGAAAGTGGGGGGCCAAAAGTTCATCCAGTGCAGCTAAATGGCTTACAATTCACCAATTTGACAATGCTGCCGCATGTTTTTCATCACTGCGAAAACGCTATTCAACCATTTTAACTACTCATCTCAGCAGCGATGCGGTAAGTTTACACCAGATTGATTTTACAAAGCGCATTGCCCTGGTGTTTGGTAACGAACATAGCGGAGTGAGTGATGAAATAAGAGCTTTGGCAGACGGTAATTTTATTATTCCGCAGCTCGGTATCATTCAATCTCTGAATATTAGTGTAGCCTGTGCAGTAACTTTGTATGAAGCAATGCGGCAAAGAACGAATTACGGGCTATACAACCAACAGAGTTTGGACGACGCCAGGTATAATGAGTTGTATAATCAATGGAGTCTTCCCAATCCCAAATATGGAAGAGACGGACTTGAAGAAGATTAAATTGTAAATATGAAAAGACTTTTTGTGTTGATTGTTTCTTTTTGCGTTTCAATGATTTGTTTCAGCCAGCGGGTTGGGTCTGTAAAGATTACAGAACTTGAAAAGATCATTGCTGAAAGCAAAACACCAGTAATAATAAATTTCTGGGCTACCTGGTGTAAACCTTGTGTGGAAGAGCTCCCTTATTTTGAGAAAGAAGTGGAAGAGCATAGTAAGGACAGTGTTGTCCTATTGCTCATCAGCCTTGATTTTAAAGAAGCTTTTCCTCAAACCATTTCAACCTTTGCTGTAAAATGGAAAATTAAAGGACAAATTTTTTGGCTGAACGAAACTAATGCCGATTATTTCTGTCCGAAGATTGACGCCAAATGGTCGGGAGCTATTCCGGCAACCCTTTTTATAAATAATAAAACGGGCTACCGGAAGTTCGTTGAAGAACAAATCTCCCATAAACAGCTGAAGAATGAAATCAAGGCTATACTCGAAAAACGCTAAGCTGCTTCTTCTGCTTCGATCTCTTCTTTGGCTTTTGCCAGTATATATAGGAAATAAACCGCCGCCCCTAGGCTCACGAGCGCCAATATTATTCCCATAAAACTTTTGTGATAGATAGCTTTGGCCAGGCTGAAGCCGATTAAAACCATAAAGCTGATAATGATAATTTTGTTAAGTGTGGATCTGGAGAGCATAAGCCGGTTTTTTGCGCCCCACCGTTGCAAGGCAAGGCTGGTGAACTATTAAGTTACTTATGGCTGAGATGCGTCCATAAAAACATTCCATAAAGTTTTTATAAAAAATATCCTTCCCGTTTTAAAAGGGAAGGATATCAATAATTCATTTGAATGTATTTATTTTAATCTTTTAATGCCACAGCCAACAGACTTGGATTCTTTTACAGAAATTTCTTTGCCTGCATTCATTTCGTCTATCGCTGTAATAAGGTGTTTGCGGCTAACAGCAGCTGCATCAGAAGGATTGTCATCAATAGCACCGTGGTAAACTAATTTTCCATCGCCATCAAAAAGAAAACATTCGGGAGTACGGTTAGCACCGAAAGCATCAGCCAGTGCCGAATTATTATCTACCAAATAATACCAGTTATACCCCTGTTGTTTAGCATATGCCTTCATATCCTCGTAAGAATCATCATCTCCTCTTTTGGCTTCGTTGGAATTAAGTATCGCTACACCAATGCCATTGCCCTGGGCATATTTGCAGGCCTCATAAGTACGGCTCTGATTTTTTATAACATAGGGGCAGGTATTACAACTAAACATTACGAATAATCCTTTAGACGTCTTTGCATCTTTGAGGGATACTTCTGTTCCGGAAATGTCTTTCATTTTTGCATCAGGAACAGGAATGGGTGAGCCGAGGGGCAGGGGTTCGCCCATAGGACGTAAAGCCATCACTGCAATCGCAGCAACAGGTAAAGCGATGAAGAGTATTTTTTTCATAATTCTATTTTTTCGGTAATCAAATTTCGGAACTTATGCCGGGTTATCAATGCCGCCTGCGGGGTTATCTTTCCGTTCGTCTGCTATTCTTTTTAATGAAGAGATGCTTACATTCAATTCAAAACCAATTAATAAGACCAGGGAATTTATAAAAATAAGGACTAGTAATATGAGTACGGTTCCTATTGAACCATAGAGTTCGTTATAATTTCCAAACCTGCCCACCCACCAGGAAAAAAGAAGTGTCATTAGCAGCATAAGAAATGTCGCCAGGATGGAACCGGGATTGATAAGTCGCCATTTCTTTTGTATGGCTGGTGCATGCCGGTATATATATGAAATAGAAGCAAAAAACAAGAGTACGATAACTACCCACCTGGCATTGATGATCACATTTCTTACACCGGCATTTTTTATACCTATAAATCTTAATACTTGCCCCTGTGCGATCAATAACAGAACCGAAGTAAAAACCAAAACAAACAGCACGGCGGTGATCTTTAGCGCCACCCCTCTCTTTTGCAGATCAGTTCTTTTTTTAAAACCAATATAATTTTTATCAAATGACCGCATGATACCCATCATAGCATTTGAGGAAAAAAAGAGTGATAAAATAAAACCCAGGGATAGCAAACCATTTCTTGGTTTATTAATAAAGTCCTGTAAAAATTTAATCAATACAGAATTATCCTTTTCACCGGGTATTACATCCTTGATGAGGTTATATAAGCTGTTTTCAAAATCCCTGGAAATGGGTAAAAAGGGAATCAGCGTAAAAAGAAAAATGAAAGCAGGTGGAATAGCCATAAAAAAATTATACGCAATAGCTGATGCCCGTTCTGTCATTCCTATTGTCTTTACCTGTCCAAAAAAAAATTTTATCACATCATACAAAGGAATTCCCCTGAATCCAGGCAGGGACATAGTCTTGCTTTTGTCGATGATCATCCTTACCGGAGTCCACGAAGCAATTTTGTTTCCTATTATGACAAAGGGATCCATTACAGTGCTGATTTTTGTTTTGCCTTGCTGGAAGAATCCATTCGTCTTGTTAATTCCTGCTGGTACAGCCTTGCATATTTTATATGGTCTGTAAAATTAGTTGTGAACACACTGGTGCCATCAAATTTATGACTGGCCACAAAATACAGGTACTCTGTTTTTGGAGCATCCAGTACCGCTTCTATTGATTCAACCGAGGGAGTACATATAGGTCCGGGTGGAATGCCAGTATACAGGTAAGTGTTATAAGGAGAATCTGTTTTCAGGTGCGTACCCAAAATTCTTTTTAAGGCAAAATTCTTCATGGCAAATTTTACAGTTGGATCGGCCTGAAGTTTCATCCCGGTGCGGATACGGTTGAGATAAGTACTGGCTATATTATATTTGTCTGCTTTTTTATTGGTTTCTTCTTCTACAATGGAGGCCAGCGATATAACCTGCAAAGGAGTAAGGCGAAGGCTGTCGGCTTTTATTTTTCGTTCAGTTGTCCAGAATTTTTGATAAGCTGTGTAAAATTGTTGAAAAATTTTATCGGGTGTAGTATTCCAATTGAGATTGTAGGTGTAAGGCATTACTATTGACATCACTGTATTACTTTCAACACCGTATTTTTTTAATGAATCATTGTTATTCAGAAAATTTATCATTTGCAGGGAGTCACATTCAACATCAAATTTTTTACCCTTCCCAATTTTTCCGGCAAACAGTTCTTTTGTTCTTTCTTTGTTGATGACCATTTTTACTTCTGCCTGGTTTCCGCTCCGCAGTATTTTTAACAACTTATAAAGGCTGATGCCATCCCTTATCTTATAACGCCCGGGTTTTACCCTTTTAAACTTAAGCAGTTTAGAGGCCATATCAAATCCATTGCCTTTGATAAACTTCTGTTGAATTAAATTCTCTTTCACCGTAGCCACATTATCCCCGGATTTAATATAAAAATAAATCTCCTGTTTATTTGTAACGGCCGGACTAAATAATTTATACCCGATAAATCCGGCTATGATAAAAAGTATTGTCAGAATTACAAGGATGATTTTCTTCATAAAATGTACATAAGATAATGATCTGCGTATGCAATATAATTGCTTCGTTGGACAAAGAAAAACCCCGGCTCATTTTAAGAGAAACCGGGGTTTGAAAATATTTGTAGTAATTTTTATTTGTTTGGAGTTTGTTGAGCCGGAACCGGATTTATTGGAACTGAATTTGCAGGTGTTTGATTGGTAGCGGGAACCGGTGCATTTTTTACATCGGATGCACCGTTAGATGACGTAGTTGTTTTTGGAATAAAGAACACCGAAAAAATGCATAATACAGCAACTATTGCCCCAAATATCCAGGTACCTTTTTCCAGCACATCAGTAGTTTGTTTCACACCCATAAATTGGTTGCTGAAACCAGCCACATTACCTGCCAGTCCACCACCTTTTGGATTCTGTACCAATACGATAAAACCAAGCACCACAGAGGCCAGAATAATCAATATGATAAATAAAATCGTCATGTCAGTTTGTTTTCTTTAAATCTTCAATTTTCGCTGCAAAATAAAGGCTTTTAGAGGGATCAAGCAAACTTAATTTGGTGTATACATCAATGGCTTTGGCGGCATTTCCCTGTTTTTCCCATACGGCAGCCATAGCTTCGGTTACCACATCTCTGTCCATTAGGGAATGTTCAGCCAACTGTTCCACCTTCTTTTCAGAACTTTCCCCGACAGCTGCGGCGATTTCAGAAACCGGTAGCCTTTTCATGGTTTTTAGCCAGTCTGTAAAGCTTTTTAGTTGCACTCCAAACTTATCCTTCGGCAGTTCCTCTTCTTTGAATTTAATACCCTGCGAAGCGAAATAATCAACTGTATGGAATGGTTCAAAAAACAATTCAGCTGTTGCCGGATCAATAGCTTCCATTTTTAAGGTCGGGATATTAAATACGGGTTCTTCCTCTACCTTCTGCACTGCTTCTTCAGCTATTGGCTCCGATGTTTTGTCTGCTATAGGTTGAATGGGTTCAGATTCTTTCTTGTCAAATGAAGTGACCACAGGAATCTCTGCTTTTTCAACAACAATTGAATCAAATCTTACTTCTTCATTTTTTGCTGGCGGAATAATTTCAGCATTACCTGTTTCGTTAAGCAGATTTTGTACCCAGAGAGGATTATGAAAAAATAAAAAAGTTTTCTGCAATTGTTCATCGTACCTGCCAGGATTTTCTATTTGTAGTTTTTTTGTCAGCAGTAATTGGGCTGCGCCAAAATAGGGGTGACGGTCTGCAAACTGCTCCAGTTCCTGCAAGCTGCACTGTTCCAGTGTTTCTTTTTTCAAAAGTGATTTAACTAATTGATTGATCTGCGCATTCATTGTTATAATATAAGGGCATTGCCGGATTTAAAGAAGGATAATAATATAAAGTACGACATAAAAATTACCAGTTAGAAAATAACTTGTTAAAGATCTCGTCGGTCAGGGTTCTCGTCATTTCATCGAGCAGAGTAGCTTCAGCCTGCTGAAAAGATTGAGTGCCTTTAAATTCAAAGCTCCGGCTTACGTCATAGTCTTTTACATCATCTGCTTTTCTATTGTTTAATGTAACATGCACGGCGACAGTTAACCTGTTAGTCGCTACTTGCTGGCCGGAAATAGCGGATGTGCTGAATGAGTATTGAGTAATAGTGGCACTTATTTCCCAATCCGGATTGTCGTTGTTAGTTTGTGAAAGTCTTGTCTGTCCAATAATTTTCTGCTTAAGTTTTTCTGTAAGCTTTGGGCTTAGTTGCGGATTAATATACTGTGCCCTGTTCTCAATGTAATTTACTTTCACTGTTTTGATGCTGTCAGGAATACTGCCGGCTTCATTGAATTTATAAATATTACAGCTGCTTAGCGTTGGCACAACGAAAAAGGCACAAGACACAAGAAGAACGGCTGCAAATCCAAGAAAATTTTTCCTGGCTGGCAACTTGTATGTTTCTATTAGTTTATTCTTCAATATCATATTCCTTCAGTTTTCTGTACAAAGTTCTTTCGCTGATGCCAAGGTCCAGCGCAGCATCTTTTCTCTTACTTCTATGTTTTTTTAATGCCTTAATAATTAATTCCTTTTCCTTATCCACAATGTTCAGACTTTCTTCTACTTCCACATGATCATGTATGTCATTGTTCATGATAACCGGCTGTGAATGTTGAGTAGCCGGTTGTATTCCCATAGTCACTTGCCTGCCAGAAGGTACAGCCAACCCTGTTTGGGTTATCTCATTTTTCCGGTAACCATCCAATTCTTTCAACTCATTTATAAATGCCTGATTCTGCGTTCCCATACCCGGATTCTGTAATACATCAAGGAACATTTTTTTTAATTCAGTCACATCCTTTTTCATGTCAAAGAAAAGTTTGTAAAGCATTTCCCTTTCATTGGCAAATTCGTGGCTGTTTCCATTGGCTGAAGCCAGCACCGGCATCCTGTTACTGGAATAAGGTTGCAAAAATCTGGTCAACTCTTTTGCCGGAATATTTTTATCGTTGCTCAATACGGAGATCTGTTCTGCAATATTCTTCAATTCTCTAACATTGCCTGGCCAGGGATAATCAATTAACAGTTGTTTTGCTTCATCGTCTAACTGTACCGGGGATGTTTTGTATTTATTGGCAAAATCAGCAGCAAATTTTCGAAATAGTATATGAATGTCCTCTGGTCTGTCGTGCAGGGCAGGCACCCGGATAGGCACGGTACTCAAACGATAATACAGGTCTTCCCGAAACTTACCTATTTGCACTAACTGTAATAGATCTTTATTGGAGGCAGCTATTACTCTTACATCCGTTTTCTGTGTTTTGGATGAGCCAACACGAATATATTCTCCGGTTTCCAATACACGAAGCAATCTTGCCTGGGTTCCCAATGGCAATTCGCCAATTTCATCCAAAAAAATGGTGCCGCTATTCACCGTCTCGAAATATCCTTTTCTTGCATCCGCTGCACCGGTGAAAGAACCTTTTTCATGACCGAATAATTCCGAGTCAATTGTTCCTTCTGGAATGGCCCCGCAGTTAACAGCGATAAACGGATTATGTTTCCTTGGCGAAAGTGAATGAATGATCTGTGAAAAAACTTCTTTACCCACCCCGCTTTCGCCATTTATTAATACTGTCAGGTCGGTGCCGGCCACCTGCACGGCCACCTGCAATGCATAGTTGAGGGCAGGGGAGTTGCCGATGATGCCAAAACGATTTTTTATACTTTGAATTTCCATGCCTATGTCCCCAACGGGAACTTATATTTTAAAAACTTTCATGAGGCTGAAATCATAAAAGCTTTAGATTAATAATTTATTTAAATATTGCCTCTAATACTGCAGAGCATTTATTCCTATTTAGTTGCTCACTCATCAGCACTAATTATATTTCCCAACAAGGTGCCCTGTGTACAGTCATTTGCTTTTACCATCACATAATCTCCTTTTTTCAATCTGTAGTTTTCTTTTGGAAAAACAAATACTTTTCCATGAGAACTTCTTCCCATCCAATCGGTATTACTTTTTTTGCTGTCACCTTCTAATAAAATTTTAAATGATTTGCCAATATCTCTCAGGTTACTTTCTAAGGAGAGTTTATTCTGCACTTGCACCACTTCTTGCAGCCTTCTTTTCTTTACTTCAAGGGGCACATCATCTTTATATCTTTTCTGCGCCAATGTTCCTGGTCTTTCAGAATAGAAATACATATAAGCATAATCATACATTGCATATTCCATAATACTCAGCGTATCCTGGTGATCATTTTCTTCTTCCGTACAAAAGCCGGTAATAATGTCTCCGCTAATACCGCAATCAGGGATAATTTGTTTTATCCTGTCAATTTTTGCCATGTACCATTCCCTGGTATAAGTGCGGTTCATCAGTTGTAAAATTCTTGTGGAACCGCTTTGTACAGGCAGATGAATATAATTGCAGATATTCTCATATTTCGCTATTGTATGCAACACCTCATCCGTAATATCTTTAGGGTGTGAAGTAGAAAATTTTACACGAAGAAGGGGAGAGATCAATGCAACTTTTTCCAGCAGCATAGCGAATGTTACAGCCTCCACAAACCCCTCCGCAGGAGGAGCTTTAGACCCCGATAGTTCGGTAACGACTTCTGAATTTGCAGACTCTGAGAACCCTCCTGCGGAGGGCAGGGAGGCTTGGTAGTAATAACTATCCACATTCTGCCCCAGTAATGTTACTTCTCTGTATCCGTTTTCAAATAAATCGATACACTCGGCAATAATACTGTCAGCACTGCGGCTTCGTTCTCTTCCCCTCGTAAATGGAACCACACAAAAAGAACACATATTGTTACACCCCCGCATAATGCTCACAAAAGCACTAACGCCATTACTATTTAATCTAACGGGAGAAATATCACCATAAGTTTCATCCCGGCTCAATAAAACATTTACCGCTTTTTGTCCACCTTCCGCTTCATCCACCAGTACAGGTAATGAACGATATGCATCCGGTCCCACCACTAAATCAACCAACTTTTCTTCTTCCAGTAATTTTGATTTTAAACGTTCGGCCATACAGCCCAATACGCCTACCAGCAGCCCTTTTTTCTGTTTTTTCAGTTGTCTGAATTCTGTGAGGCGTTTGCGGATAGTGAGTTCAGCTTTTTCCCGGATGGAGCAGGTATTGATAAAAATAAGATCAGCTTCTTCTACATTTTTCGTAGCTCCAAATCCTTCATTATTTAAAATAGAAGCCACGATTTCGCTGTCGGCAAAATTCATAGCACAGCCGTAGCTTTCTATATAAAACTTCTTTTTGTACCGGTTGGGGTCATTGGAAAAAGAGATGAAGGCTTCTCCCTGTCTCTCTTCGTCCTGCACCTTATCTGTCACTAAGTCAAGCATAAAAAGTTTTCGTGGACGGCAAATATACTGAATATCTGCTGAAGCTGTGACAGGATGGCAGTTGAGTCTCAAATGAAAACCTTTCCTTTAAAAAATGAAATTTCTATCAAAGAACCCTGATTGCATATCGAAAATACTAAGACCACAAATCAACCCTTTAGGGAGGATCAGCAGAAAAGGGTTTTATATAACCAATCTGCTCATTCACCTCACAACAAGTATGATGAAATAAGGATGTAGAATGAAAGCGAAACACAAACCAAAGAAACAATCTGCATCATCTTAATTGCTGCTGGTTTTGAAGCGATGAAAAAGTATTTTTGCATCATGCTTCTTTGTAGAACGTTGGTAATGGTCTTAATTAGTTTTTTGTTCACGTCACTGGCAAATGCCCAGGGGATTGTTACGGGCAATATAATGGATGAAAAGAAACAATCTTTGGAAAGTGCATCAGTTGAAATCATTTCTTTTAACGACACCATTCAAAAAAGAATGGTGCTTACTGATAAAAATGGCGATTTTACTTTTGCAAACATTTCTTTTGGCCTTTACAGGTTACGTATCAGCTTTACAGGGATGCAATCATTGACCATTGACAGCATCAATTTCAGAACGGAGAGGTACGACTTTAATCTCAACGATATTACACTCAAGACAAAGGCATCAGAGAATCTGGATGAAGTGGTGGTATATGCAGAAAAGCCATTGATACAATCGAAAGACGGTAATATAACTTTTAACGCAGGTGAATCTGCCCTGGCTGCCGGCAGCAATGCCAGTGATTTGCTGAATAATGTGCCGCTGGTTTCAAAAGACCCCAATGGCAAAATAACGGTGCGGGGAAAAGAACCTAAGATTCTGATTGATGATAAACCGGTTGAATTAAATCTTCAGCAGCTACAGGATTTATTGGAATCATTACCCGGCAGCTCCATTGAAAAAATAGAGGTGATGACGAACCCACCGCCGCAATATGCCAATGAGCAGGGTGGAGTGATAAATATCACCACTAAAAAAGGTAAAGCAGGCCGGAGTGGAAGGATAAATGTGTCAGGTGGCACAAGGGGGGAAGCCAGTATAAATGGAAATTTTAACTATCGGAAACAAGGATTTTCATTAAGTATTAATGCAGGCGCCGGATACAATCGGTTACAAGGAGACGGATATTCTATCCGCAATAATATTTATACTGACTCGTCAAATTTTTTTAATACGAAGAATAATTACCTGAATAAAAACAGTCGACCCAATTTCCGGCTCAACATGGATTACGACTTTAATAAGATGGAGTCGATAAACTTTGTATTACAGTACAATCAGAATGATTATAAGAATGATAATACAACTGAATACACTAACATAAACCGGTTTGGAAACATTTACCGGTTGAGTGAAAGGAATATTTTAAGCGATGGACACAATTACAGCCCAAATGTAAATTTTACATTTATCAAAAAGGGAAAAATAGCCGGTGAGTCATTAAAAATTATTACAGGCGCAAATATTTCGTCAAACAAATCTGACAGGGACTTTTTTCAGCAATTTTTTAATCCAGATCATTCTCCAAATGGGATTGATTCTACACAAGAGCAGTTGACCAATAACCGGAGTAACGGTTATAATGCAAGAGTTGATTATAACAGACCCCTGAATAATAAAAAGACGTTTCTTTCTTTGGGTTCGTATTACAACAGAAGCAATAGTCACATTGCGGTAGATGCCAGCTACCTGAAAAAACCAGATATGATTTTTGTGCCGTCACCGTTGTTGAGTAATGAGTTTAAATTTCACCAGACGATAACCAACCTGAGGGGTTCAGTAAGACAGGTATTGAAAGAGAACTTTAGTATTACAGCCGGAATTTCTGCTGAAAAAACTTCTATTTGGTTTGAATTATACAAAGAAAACCGGGATGCAAAAAATAATTACTTGACATGGCTGCCTTTTGCCAATATCAATCGAAGCTGGAAGGATAAACTAAATCTTACATTAGCTTATCGCCGCAGCATCCGTCGTCCCGGTATTAACGAGTTGAACCCAACGATTGATTTTGGCGATCCATATAATGTTCGTTTTGGAAACGAAAACCTTGAAGCATCCACTGCACACAATTTTGATTTTGTAATGGGAAGAACAAAACCTTTGTACTTCTTCAATCTTGGGTTAGGATATAACCTGGTAGAAAATATTTTCAGCCAGGTAAGAACATTGATACCCGGCGAAAAAACTCAGATTACCTGGGAAAACATCAGTGGCCGAAAAGAATATGAAATTAGCACCTGGGGTGGACTGACGATTAACAAAAAGCTAAAAACAAATCTGAGTGCCAGCTATACTTTTAATGAATACAGCACATTTGATAAAGCAGTGAACCGCTACCGCAACGGCGGATCTTTTACTTCTAATGTCAACTCAACCCTTACTCCCAAAGATATTTTGAATTTCACCGGCAGCTTTACGTTCAACCGCTTCGCCAACCCACAAGGTTATGCCCGTTGGAGTTGGAGTATGAATGTGGGGGTACAACGGAAATTTTTTAATAAAAAGCTAACACTGACCCTTAATATCATTGATCCATTCATACAACAGAGCAGAAATTATACCTATGGACCAAATTTTAACCTCAAGAGTTTCAGTACAGCACAGACAAGAAATTTGCGGTTTAGTTTGGGATATAATTTTACCCAGGTGGCTAAGAAGCCTGTATTGAAAATTGCAAAGTAAATTAAGCTTCAGAATTTAATTTGATTTTAGCCGCAAGCCAACTTTCCCTCAGTGGAACAATCCATTTGTTTTCTAATTCCTGTTTCGTTTGCACCAGGTTATTAAAGTACAAAGTATCAGCATTAATAAATCCGTTATCAATTGCATATTGTAACTGGGAAAGAGGAAGTAGCTGAGTCCCATAGCTATCGGATTTATCTTTCACCAAAAATGCCAGGGTAGTACGGTCAAACATATTTACGGTAAATTGTTGTTCAATATTTTTTACCAGTCGTACGGAACTATCTGTGCTGCATCCGCTGACACCGGTGGCTGTTTGATCTGCTATTAAAACAATAAACTGTCCAAAAAATAAATGTGCCTCGCCTTTTACAGGGGTGCCGTGGCTTTTCCATTGTATGGTAAACTCTTTCAGCAGTTCTTCGATCTCCAATGCTTCATCCAGGGTAAAAATGCGGTTACATTGGTATACCCACACCCGGGAGTCCGCATGAAAATTACCGTCAAGAAGGTATTTGTAGTCGGGGTTCATACTGCTAAATTACAACCGATTTGTATGCAGTTGAAACAATCACTCAAAATATGAAACTATGACGCTGGCACGATGGACTTATACAAAGGAAGAATGGAAAGCTTTTCTACGGTCATCCAAAAAAAAGAATAACATTTTTAAGTATGCAATTCACTTCTTTTTAGCGAAAATGATGAAATCTGCACCAATTGTCAGTATTACACCAGAGAGGGTGTCGATTGGGAATGAACATCAGCATTTTAGTAGTGGAAAGCATACACTCCGGCAAATAGATCTGCGGGATGAAGGGATCATTAATGTACTTGCCATAATTTATGATAGAAAGGGGAGCAGTTATGAAATAAAGATACCTGTGCCGAAAGGGAAATTAAGGGAAGCAATGGAAGTGCAGGAACAATTAATTAACAGATGCTAAGTTTTTGTTATCAATAATGATATGCCAAAGGGCAAATAGAAATCCCGGGAAGAACAAATTCATAATACATAAATCTTTCAATCTATTCCATTGATTGTGCGATCAACTCCGCCACATCCATCACTTTTACACTGTCTTCTTTTTCGGCGAGTTTCACTCCATCGGTCATCATAGTATTGCAAAAAGGGCAGGCAGCAGCAATAATAGTAGCCCCGGTTCCGATAGCTTCATGACTGCGTTCAATATTAATCCGGGTGATTCCTTTTTCTTCTTCTTTCCACATTTGGGCACCGCCAGCACCACAGCATAACCCATTGCTTTTACAACGTTTCATTTCTACTAATTCTGCATCTAATGCTTCCAGAACTTTTCGGGGAGCTTCATAAATATTATTGGAACGACCAAGATAGCAACTGTCGTGGTAGGTAATTTTTTTTCCTTTGAACACCCCACCTTCTTTCATTTTTATTTTTCCCTCATCGATCAATCCCTGTAAAAAAACAGTGTGATGAATAACTTCATAATTACCACCCAACTCAGGATACTCATTCTTTATCGTATTAAAACAATGGGGACAGGCCGTTACAATTTTTTTGATGCCATAATTATTCAGAATTTGAATATTTTGATAGGCCATCATTTGAAACATAAATTCGTTGCCAGCCCTGCGGACGGGATCGCCGGTGCACATTTCTTCTTTCCCCAGAATGGCATAGTTGACACCTACTTTATCAAGAATAGTAACAAAGGCTTTAGTAATCTTTTGTGCCCGTTGGTCATAACTACCGGCACAACCTACCCAGAATAAAACTTCCGGGCTCTGGCCTTTTGCAAACAACGCTGCTACTGTTTTGACATTCATGAAATATTTTTCATTTTTCAGCGCAATAATACGCAATATAAATAAAGCCCAATAAAAGCGTTTATTTGTATTAACCCTAGGAGAATGAAGCAATTAAAGCAACAGCTAAAATAGAAAAGAGTCCTATTAGCCCAAGAGTGATCCATCCTAATAATTTTCCTGTATACGCTTTATTGTCTGATGGGTCTTGTCTTTTTGCTGAAGATCCTGTTACTATGGCAATAATAGCAGCAATAAGAGAGCCTAAAATAACAAAAGGTAAAAAATACCCAGCTATTAAAAGTGCCAGCCCAACAATACCAAACACCAGGGCTGTTTGACCTTTGCTGGATGTAGCTTTTGGTGGGTGGTTTATTTTATGTTTGAGGATAAGAAAAGTAATTTTTTCTTTTAAGGTTAGCTTTCTTCCCGCTAATTTCTGAAAGTCTTTGATTTTCATCGTACCAATCTTCCTGTACATTTCCTCAATGGGAATTATTTTACTGGTTGAAGATGGTATGGTGGCTGATTGAACAGGTGTTGCGAGGGATAAAAAAAAACTAAAAATGACACTCCAAATAATGTATTTTCTCATAACAGCAGGTTTAAAATTAAATGTAGATCTTATTGAATATTTTACCAAATAATAAACTCAACAACTATTTTTGCGATTCCGATGCGTAGAAAAAATTTTTTTCAAAAGTTATTTAATTGGGAGTTGTGGAATTTCTATGTGCTGTATTTCCCTATTTTCCCTGTATGGCTATGGTATTGCCTGCGCAGCTGGTCATTCTGGTATTTTAGTACGTCTAATCCTACCATTACTTTTGGTGGGTTTGAAGGAGAAGGTAAAAAAGAAATGTATGACCAGTTACCTCCAAACCTTGTTCCCCGGACCATTTATATAATGCATGACTGGTCACGGGATGAAGTAAAGAAAAAAATTGCCGAAGCCGGGTTTAGTTTTCCATTTATCGTCAAGCCTGATGTTGGTATGAAGGGGATTTTGTTCCGGAAAATTGAAAATGAAGAGCAATTAGTTAAATACCACGAAAGAATTCCCGTAGAGTATATTATTCAGGATCTTGTGGAGCTACCTGTTGAAGTCAGTGTTTTTTATTACAGGCATCCGGCTCAACCGACGGGAGTAGTCAGCGGATTTATTGATAAAGAGTTGCTGCATGTGAAAGGAGATGGACAATCAAGCCTGAGACAGTTAGTAGAATCTCATCCCCGTGCACGGCACCGAATGGAGGAGATGGAGCACCGGCATGGTCATCGTTTTGATAGAGTGATTTCGCAAAACGAATTATTTTATTTATCCTATGCCGGTAATCACAACCGGGGAGCCCATTTTACCAATTTGCATAAAGAAATAGATAAAGACCTTCAAAAAGTTTTTGATGACCTGAGTCATTATACTGATAAATTTTATTATGGCCGGTATGATATTAAAACAACTTCAATTGAGGATCTGAAGCAGGGTAAGAATTTCCTTATTCTGGAATTTAACGGTTGTGGTGCCGAGCCTAATCATATATATGATTGCGGAATGACACTCTGGAATGCTTATGGGGTTTTACTTCACCACTGGAAAATGTTGTATAAGATCAGCCGCTACAATCACAAAAACGGAACACCGTACTGGTCATTCCGGCGGGGCTGGAAATACCTTGCGGACGCAAAAAAGCATTTTAAGATGCTGGAGAAATATGATTAAGAGCTCATCCCGAATTTCTATTCTATGCCCGCATATGCCCGAAAAAGCAAATTGATCATTAAACAGGCTTTGTTTTTCTAAACTTGTTCAATACTTCCATTCATTGTGTAACTTCATCAAAAGAAATAGCCGATGAATGATGATGATAAATTTCTGTTGCTCCGTAACTATGATCTTTGGTGTCACCTTGATGACCAGGAGTATGAGGACTTAAATGTTGCCCACCAGTTTATAGAAGCCAAAAAAAATGATTATATATATTTTGATTCACATCATCTAAACAAACTCTACTTTGTAAAAGATGGCTATATCAAAATTGGCTTTGTAAATGAAGAAGGCAATGAAATTATCAAAGAGATTATCAGAGAAGGAGAAATATTCGGGCAGTTTGCTTTGGAAAAAACAAACCTGAACGGGGAATTTGCCCGGGCTTACAAAGGCAACGTCAGTCTTTGCGCATTTACTATAGAAGACTTTGAAAAGCTGCTGACAAAAAAACCCGGCCTGGCTATTAAATACAGTAAGCAGGTAGGGGAGAAACTTCGCCGGGCTGAATTTCGCTTAATTAATATGTTGAACAAGGATGTTCGTTCCCGGCTACTTGCCTTTTTTTATAATTTGGCAATGGTGGATGGATATAAGAGAGATTCAGTTTCCTATACTTTTGATAATTTTCTTACACATGACGATATTGCCAAACTGATCGGTAGTGCCCGGCAAACTGTTACCACTTTTATTAATCAACTGGAAGAAGAAGGATTGCTGAAAATATCCAGAAAGAAAATACTTATTCCGGATGTTAAAAAACTGGAGCACCTGGTGATTGTTACTTAGTTTTTACTTCTTATTTTCGTCTTATGCACCCCTTGCTGAAAATATTCTTTACCGGCATGTTGGTTAGTTTTATTGGTTCGTTACCGTTAGGAACACTGAATATTGCCGCCATGCAGATTTCCGTTTCAGATGGCATTACAGCAGCTATGCTATTTTCAGCCGGTTCGCTATTGGTAGAAATTATCTACGTCCGCATTTCTTTAGTTGCGATGGATTGGATACGAAAGCAGGAAAAATTATTAAGGACATTAGAGTGGGTTACTTTATTGATTGTTACGGCACTGGCCATATCCAGTTTTTATGCAGCTATGCATCCCGGAGTGCATAAGAATGCAGTGCTGAACAGTACTATACCGAAATTTTTGCTCGGAGTTATCATGTGTGCAGTAAATCCTGTACAAATACCTTTCTGGTTTGGATGGAGTACAGTATTGTTTACCAAAAAAGTTTTGCTGCCCCGCCAGGATCATTATAATATTTACATCTTAGGCATAGGTATCGGCACTTTTATTGGTAATTGTCTCTTCATTTTTGGAGGGTTGCTGATAGCCAGTAAAATCAGCAACAACCAGCATATATTGAACTGGATAGTTGGTAGCATATTTGCCATTACAGCCATTATACAACTCTGGAGAATATTAAAAAAGAAAGATGCAGTGCATGACATAGAATATCCACAAGAAATGAAGCATAAAATAGAAGAGCAGATGGAAAAGATAGAAGATGGACTGGAAAAAATAACTCCCAAAGAAAAAAATTAAATTATTTCAGATCAGCAGGAAAGAAGATTGCTGAAGAACAATTGCGGTCTAACCTGTCTTTAAGAGTTTATTGAATTATTTAAGCCTAAACGGTAGTTAACACACTAATAGATTTTTTAGTCAACAATAAACAACTTACAGCCTGCTGATGTAGTGGTTCGGTGTGCTTCATTATTATCTCCAACAAAATAGCACATTCCTTTGCTGAGTTTCATTACACGGCCATCATCCAGTTCTGAGTTCATTTCTCCTTCCAGGCAAAGAATGATATGCCCCTTACTGCACCAGTGGTCAGCT
>JBKJLR010000310.1:0-3354 GCA_046596865.1 Chitinophagaceae bacterium | reverse complement strand
GGAATGATTTGTATTGCTGCTGCCAATGCAGGTGCTACTTCACAAGATTTAAAGACAGGATATCTCGTGGGTGCCACTCCAAAATATCAGCAGATAGCTTTGTTTATTGGGGCAATCGTATCCTCATTAGCCATCGGTGCTACAATTAAAATTCTTGATACACCAACAGCCGCTATGGCTGCCCAGGGAATTGAACATGCTATTGGTACCGATACTTATCGTGCACCACAGGGAACGTTGATGGCTACTTTAATAAAAGGTATTCTTTCATTTAATCTTGACTGGCAGTTTGTATTAGTAGGTGTATTTATTGCGATAGTGGTGGAACTTTGTGGCATAAAAGCATTGAGTTTTGCTATTGGAATTTATTTACCATTATCAACTACGCTGCCCATCTTTATTGGAGGTGCTATCAGAGGTATTGTTGAATGGAGACAGAAGAGAAAAAATATCCAGGTACCACCAGATGAAGAAGATTTAGGTAAAGGAAATTTATTCGCTACCGGTCTTGTTGCCGGCGGCGCATTAGCTGGGGTACTCGTTGCTATATTGTCCTCTATACCAAGTGTAAACAGCAAGCTGGGTACCGTAAATGCCGAACATGGTATTACGCAAGGATTGGGAGGTGAAGGATATAAGTGGTTGGGTGTGGCGTTCTTTGCTTTAATGGGGTATGTGCTTTATAGAATTGCGGTAAGTAAAAGGAAGCCAACATAAAATTCCGTAAAATAATTAAGCGGATAAGAAAAGGCCACGAAGTGATAAACATCTTCGTGGCCTTTGTGTGTTTGCGGGAATTTTATATAGAGTTCCGAGGGGAATATTTTGAAAGGTCGCTAAGTTGTTCAACAGCATCGCCAAAACCGGCCCACCACATCAGGTGCTGGTTTTTCATTTGTTTGGTCAACGACATGGAGTTAACATTTTTGTTTCAGATTGTTATGAAGATAATAGGTTTAAAAAGGCTGCAACATAATATCGAACAAAAGACCAAAAAGGAAATGTTATTTTCTATTTTTGACTGATAAAATTATCATGAGCATCCGGACATTCAAATACCTTTCACCTCTCATTATTTATATCGGTGCTTTCCGGTCTTTCAGCGTAACAGGCTGGCAGGTTTGGTTGCCGCTGATATGGGCTTGGATTGTTATACCCTTGGCAGAATTGCTCATAAAACCAATTTCTGCCAATATGAGTGAGGCTGAAGAAGAGCTTGCAAAAAAAGACAGAACGTATGATTTTTTATTATACCTGATTGTTATTCTTCAATACTTTTTATTGATAAAATTTTTAATAGCTATGAAGGAGGATGCCATGACATGGCCGGATATTACAGGTAGGATTTGGGTAATGGGTTTATTATGCGGCACATTTGGTATTAACGTGGGTCATGAATTGGGTCACCGGGTAAATAAATTTGAGCAAACATTAGCCAAAACTTTACTGCTGACATCCCTTTACATGCATTTTTTTACAGAGCATAATAAAGGCCATCATAAAAGAGTAGCGACACCAGAAGATCCCAGCAGTGCCCGATATGGTGAACCGGTATATATATTTTATTTCCGAACAATTATTTTCAGTTATATCGGTGCATGGCATATTGCCAATGAGGAAATGAGGAAAAAAAGTAAACCTGTTCTTTCGTTATATAATGAAATGGTTCAATTTACTCTTATTCAACTCGCATTTCTTTCGCTGATGCTTTTTATTTTTAGTTGGCCCGTTACATTTTATTTTCTCGGAGCCGCCATGATTGGTATTTTATTATTGGAAACAGTTAATTATATCGAACATTACGGATTGCAAAGAAAATCAACCGGTGATGGTAAATATGAGAGAGCTATGCCGGCACATAGTTGGAACAGCGACCATGTGATCGGAAGATTAATGTTGTTTGAATTAAGCCGCCATAGTGATCATCATTATCTCGCCAGCCGCAAATATCAGCTACTCCGCCACCATGAGGATGCACCACAAATGCCTACCGGCTATCCGGGCATGATGATCTTAGCATTATTTCCACCGGCTTGGTTTTATGTGATGAACCGGCGGATAAGAGAAATGGCGAACAAGGCTGATACAGATTTTTAATTTTTTATTGCCCGATAAAATCTTAGGTTTAGGTAAGGTTAATTTATTCCAATACTAACCCTGCTTTTTATGAAAAAAATTATCATTCTCCCCATTGCTATCTTCCTGCTTATTTTAACAGTCAACGGACAATCCCGATGGCATCCTTTTGCAGGTGTCAACATCTCAGCCAATAGTGATTTATACTATGTTGGGCCTTCTTTTTCCGCAGGTGTTATACATGCAATAGGCAAAAATAAAAAATGGACATGGGCACCAGAAGTGCAATATTTCCGAAATTATAGTACATATGGGGAAAGTTCTACTTCTCATTCCTGGGATAAATTTATTTCGTTTTCAGTTCGTTCTAACTTCAATTACAAGTTTGGTAAAAATCCGGCGAAAGGGGCTTTTCTTGGCGGAGGCTTTGGTTTCCAAAAAGCCAAAGATGAATGTGTTACTGTTACCCAGAACGGACTAATCAAAGAAGAAAATGTTCATTATGATGCCATAAAGTATGGTGCTGTAATGCTTACATTTAATGCCGGATACATTTTCCCATTAAAGAAAAACAAATCAATACAAACAGTTATTTCCATTATCGGACCTCAAACTGCTAAAGACTATTTAGGCACATACGTAGAGGTCGTTTCACTAATGAATGTTGGTGTAAGAGTAGTGCTTTAAAGCAATTTCTCTAACGGCTATCTAACTGCGTTTGTTTTAAGATAAGTACTTACATGAATTCCCTGCTCTTCTTCCCACCTAGCCTCCAAAATCATTTAAGATAATATTCTCTCCCAGTATTGTGCAGTGTATTGCTCCGGCTAGGGCAAGTCATGACAACTGTTACAGCGGTTTCTAAAGATTGATTTACCGGCCAAAGTATCAGGTTTTAATTGGGGGAAAGGTTTCACTGTTCTTTTTTTACTTCATTTTTGCGTTCCATAATGACCGGGATAGATTTTTTCTGGCAGGAAGTGACAAAGAACCAACAGATTAGAATAAGAGAAATTGCTTTTTCATTAATTGGATTGTAGAAAGATGATTTTTACCAGGCATAATTTCCCGTCTATGATGCAAAAAAGAGGTAAGGGTTTATTTAATTAAGTAAAAAAAGGATATATTTACTAGTTATTTTTTTCCTGACCTAAGTAAACGTATAATTTATGAAAAAAAACTTTCTGATTATTGCTGCTGGTTTTTTGATTATTACAGGATGTAATATATCTTCAACAAAGGAAGATGCGGTACTTGACAATGAAGAAGAGATAACTG
>JBKJLR010000145.1:0-6435 GCA_046596865.1 Chitinophagaceae bacterium | reverse complement strand
GAACTTGGGTATCCCCTATATCTTTAAATCATCTTACCGCAAAGCAAACAGAACCAGCGGCGAATCTTTTACAGGGCTGGGTGATGAGGTGGCTTTGCAAATGCTGCAAAACACCGGCAAGAAATATTCCCTTCCGGTTGTTACAGACATTCATTCCCCTGAAGAAGCTGTTAAGGCTGCAGGCTTTGTTGATGTATTGCAGATCCCGGCTTTTCTTTGCCGGCAGACAGACTTATTGGTGGCAGCAGCCCAAACCGGAAAGATTGTAAATGTAAAAAAAGGACAATTTGTAAGTGGAGACGCTATGAATTTTGCTGTGAATAAAATAAAAAAAGCTGGCAATGATAAAGTGATGCTAACAGAAAGAGGGACAACATTTGGCTACCACGACCTGGTAGTAGATTATAGAAACATACCAGCTATGCAGGCACATGGTGTTCCTGTAATAATGGATGTTACTCATGCGTTGCAGCAACCCAACCAATCATCAGGGATAACCGGTGGAAACCCGCAACTCATCAGTACCATCGCTAAAGCCGCCATTGCCGTCGGTGTGGATGGATTATTTATTGAAACCCATCCCAATCCCTGCGTTGCAAAAAGTGACGGTGCCAATATGTTGAAACTTGATTTGCTTGAAAGTTTATTAGCACAATTGATAAAAATCAGAAAAGCGATTTAAAGAAGTTTTATTCTTAGCCACCTGAATATGAGGTTTCAGTATTTTCAGATATGCAAGTTGTATCAAATTGATATTCTTCAGTTATTAACCTGAACGATCCTTATTTGGCTTTTGTCATTATAATAAAGTTTTGTTCCTTTAAAAACATTTACCAATGGGAAATAAAAAAGAATTGCCACCCATACAACGTGACAAGCTACTTTACACATTAAAAACCCGTTTTGAGAAAAACATGAATCGCCATAAAGGTCTTGAATGGACTAAAGTGCAGTCACGCCTATGCGGGATGGAAGCTAATAAAGAAAAACTGTGGTCGCTCAATGAAATGGAAACTACCGGTGGTGAACCCGATGTGGTTGGTCATGATAAAAAGACAGGCGAATACATTTTTTATGATTGCTCAGCAGAAAGTCCTAAAGGCCGCAGAAGTGTTTGTTACGACCATGAAGCACTGGAGAAAAGGAAAGAACATAAACCAGAAAATAGTGCTATTGAAATGGCTAGTGACATGGGCATAGAACTTTTAACAGAAGAACAATACCGGGTCTTGCAGCAAGTTGACAATTTCGATACGAAAACATCGAGCTGGATAAAAACACCTGCTGCTATCAGGAAGCTGGGCGGTGCCCTCTTTTGTGATCGTCGCTACGATACAGTCTTCGTGTATCATAACGGTGCAGAATCTTACTATGCTGCCAGGGGATTTCGTGGCTTGCTAAGGGTTTAAAAAAAACTTACTATGACAAAGAGTGAAATGAATCCTGCCGTTGATTTTTATTTTAGTAAAGCCAAAAAGTGGCAGGAAGAACTGGAAAAATTGAGAAGTATCGTTCTTGACCCGATAGCTATCGGGTGTGGGCTGACCGAAGAATTAAAGTGGGGAGTTCCTTGCTACACCTTTCAGAAAAGGAACATCCTTTTAATACATGTGTTTAAAGAATACTGTGCGGTATTGTTTTTCAAAGGTGCCTTGTTAAATGATGCTAATGGTATTCTGGTACAACAAACAAAAAATGTGCAGGCAGGGCGCCAGATCCGGTTCAACAATGTTAAAGAAATCGTTAAGATGAAACCCATCCTGAAAGCATATATCTACGAAGCCATCGAAGTAGAAAAAGCCGGTTTGAAAGTGAATTTAAAAAAAACCACAGAGTTCAATATGCCTGAAGAATTTCAAAATAAATTAGATAAACTTCCTGCTTTGAAAACTGCTTTTTATGTATTGACGCCAGGACGGCAAAGAGGATACCTGCTGCATTTTTCTGCGCCCAAACAATCCAAAACCCGGGAATCAAGGATTGAAAAATGTATGCGGCAAATTCTTAATGGAAAGGGATTAAATGATCAATATTTGGAGGAGAAAAGAAATTAATCAAACTTTAAGGGTATCTCAGTTTGCATTGTGTTGACAGCAAATAGCCCGCCTTATTAATTTCGATTCCTGCAACTTATAAAAAAAATCTACCGCAGATCCACTTCTTCAACGCCGGGATATTTTTTCTTATCAAAAACAAACTGGCCGTCAGTCATTGCAGTATTTGTCTTCATAGTGTTCACGGTATAAGAATACCGGTTACCAGCATTCTCCAAAACTTTAGTACTGTAAATCGTTTTAGCCATTTTATCTACCTGCACATATACTTTATGAAAAGGCTTACTTTTATCAAGAGGTGTCATCTCTATTTCCTGCATCGTTTTACCATTTATTTTTTTCTCTCCATTCAGGATATATCGGAAATCCTTATCGTAAAAATTAGTAAATAATTTCTGGGGAGTGACCATTCCGCTGGAAGCATCCAGCTTGCTGATAGTAACTTCATTGGCGGCCTTATCATAGTTCCAGATGGTGGTGCCATTGCAAAATATTTCCTGGCCGCTAAAAGTCACTTTATATTTTGTCCCTTTCATCAGGATGGTGCCTGTTTTGGTAGAAAGGGCTTTGCCAGTACCATTCTCAACCTTATAAGTAAACCCCGCCTGAACAGTAGTAAAGGTTTTAAATTTGGCACTAATTCCATCCAAAATGGCTTTGGCAGCCGGGTCACTGGCCTGTGCAGACGCAATCAAAGTAGTTCCCAGTAATAAGACCGATAAGTATAGATTCTTCATTGTAGTGGTTTGTGTTGGCAGTCCATAAGGACCGGTAAATATAATAATTACGGGAATAAGAGGGGCAATGACCGTACCGGGTTGCTTTTAGCTGTTTTTGTTAACAACCCAGTAACGCATCAGCCCAACATATCCAGGTGTTGCTGCAGTTCCATTTCAGTTTTTATCAGTACATCCCTGGCTTTACTTCCCTGGTTGGGGCCTACAACTCCTGCAGCTTCCAACTGGTCCATTAAACGGCCTGCCCTGTTATACCCCAACTTCATTCTCCTTTGTAACAAGGAAGTGGAGCCAATTTGATTTTGTACAATTAATCTGGCAGCATCTCCAAATAAAGAATCCCTGTCAGAGAGATCAAAATCTTTCCCTTCCAGTTCTTTTTCATCAATATACTCGGGCAGTAAGAAAGCCTGCGGATAACCCCGCTGGTTTCCGATAAATTCAACAATTTCTTCCACTTCGGGTGTGTCAACAAATGCACATTGCAAACGGGTAACTTCCCCATGATGGGAAATAAGCATATCCCCTTTTCCAATTAATTGTTCGGCTCCTCCTGTATCCAGAATTGTTCTGGAGTCAATCTTAGAGGAAACTTTAAAGGCTATACGGGATGGAAAGTTGGCTTTGATGGTACCCGTTATGATATTCACCGACGGACGTTGCGTAGCAATAATAAGATGGATACCGACTGCCCTTGCCAACTGCGCCAGCCGGGCAATCGGCATTTCAATTTCTTTACCGGCGGTCATGATCAAATCGGCAAATTCATCTATTACCAAAACAATAAAAGGAAGAAATTGATGTCCTTTCTGCGGGTTCAGTCTTCGTTTAATAAATTTCTCATTGTATTCTTTAATATTTCTTGCACCGGCTTCTTTCAGCAGATCATACCGGTTGTCCATTTCAATACACAACGCATTGAGGGTATGTACTACTTTTTTGGTATCAGTGATGATGGCATCTTCTTCGCCGGGTAATTTGGCTAAAAAATGTTTTTCAATATGGCGGTAAATGCTGAGTTCTACTTTCTTCGGATCGATCAATACCAGTTTAAGTTGCGATGGATGTTTTTTGTATAACAGGGATACAAGAATAGCATTTAACCCAACTGATTTTCCCTGGCCGGTGGCGCCAGCCATCAGTAAGTGAGGCATGCTCGTCAGGTCTACAATGAAATTATCATTATCGATTTTCTTTCCTATGGCAATCGGCAGACTGAAATTATTATTCTGAAATTTTTCCGAAGCCAGTAGTGTTTTCATACTCACTACCGTCTTCCTTACATTCGGCACTTCAATACCAATGGTACCTTTACCCGGAATGGGGGCAATGATACGAATGCCCAAAGCAGCCAGGCTAAGGGCAATATCATCCTCCAGGTTTTTGATTTTGGAAATCCGTACTCCTGGTGAAGGCACAATCTCGTACAACGTTACTGTGGGCCCTACAGTTGCACTGATCTTTTGAATTTCGATAGAATAATTCCTTAGCGTAGCGATGATCTGGTTTTTATTATTCTCTAATTCATTGGCATCCTGGATAATTTTTTCGCTGCCATGTGTTTCCAGCAGGCTAAGGGTGGGATATTTATAATCCCGCAAGTCAAGCGTTGGCTCGTATGGTGGCAGGTTCTCACCTATGATAGCTTCTTCTTCCACTACTTTATCCGGAACCGCTTTTATTTCCAGTTCCAGCGGTTCATCCGGTTTTTTATTACCGGTCTTTTCTTTTACCGGTGTGATGATCTCTTCGTTTACAGGTTCATCAAACCCGATAGCTATCGGGTCATGTTGATGAAGTAAATCGCTTACAATTTCTTTTTCGAAAGTTGGTTGCTGTTCTTCTAATCGTTCATCTTTTTCTATTACTTTAAAATCATGCAACGGTTTTTCATCGGCAAAATTTATTACCAGGCCGATGTCAGGTCTAACCGTGTCATCAGCGTTCAGTACCCCGCCATTGTTTTTATAAGCCTCGTTAATAGTTTTGCCACCGGTAATGGGAACTGCTCCTATCTCATCTTCTCCATCACTTTCATCTGTATCTGTAATTTCTTTCTTTCGTGGCAAATTGAAAGACGGATTGAACTGCCAGATAAAATAACCCAATGCCAGTAACAACAATACTGCGCCAGTACCAACCATCCCCAAAGCACCAATGAGTTTCCTGTTAATCATATCGCCTACTCCGCCACCATAGGGAAAATCACTGTTGGCAAAAACGAAAGACAACGAAACTGACATTACCAGCAACCCCACTGTTACATACTTCAGGTTTCTCCAAATAGAAAAAACTTTCCGCCGGAATAAAAGATTTACTCCGACTACAAAAAAGAAAGTGCAGATTAAGAATGAAGCGATGCCAAAAGCTTTGAAAATAAAAAAATGAGAAATAACGGCACCGAAACGACCCAGTAAATTAGCAACCGGCTTATCATTATCCAACAAGGCGGAGAACCCCTGCTGTGCAACAGCCTGGTCTTCTTTCCAGGTAAACAAATAGGAACCAAAAGAGATAAAAAGAAAAATCGCAATCAGCAGGAATATTGCGCCGACGATCTTCCATGTCCGTTCGTCACGGGCAAGAGCTTTCCAGTCAATTTTTTCTTCCTTTTCGGCCTTAAAGGCTTTCAAGTCGGATTTGGCAGTTTTTTTCTCAGGACTATTTTTTGTTTTCTTTTTCAGCTTGGTAGCCATGACCGCAAAGATAATTAGTTTGCTGCCAAATTATTAACTGAAACTGTCCGCCCTGACCAGTTAAACAAAACCGATACTTTACTATAATTTGAAATGACTAAGAGTCTCAACTGTCTATAATTTTAATTCTTCTTTATTACAGACAATAAAAGAAGCAGCCATCCTGCTATAAAGAAAATTCCTCCCAGCGGTGTTACAGGCCCAACATATCTTGTTAAGTCGCTACCCTGGATTTTTAAAAAAGTGAGCAGGTATAAGGAACCGGAAAATAAAATAATACCGGTGATAAAGCTGTTAGCAGCCCATTTCATCCGGCTGCCGGGAAATTTTTCAAACAAAATGGCAACAGCCAACAAAGCAAGAGCATGATACATTTGGTATTGTACTCCCGTTTGAAAGACATGCAATATTTTATCATCTGAAGTAATGCCTTCCAGTCCATGTGCACCAAAAGCACCTAAGGCAACAGCTACGGCGCCGAAGAATGCAGCAATAGCAATATATTTTTTATGCATGAAATATTTTTTCAATCAGTTTATCCAATTGTACCGGTTCTTCATCAACTGTTACATCAGCTTGCTCATAATAAATTTTACGACCAGCAAACTTTTTGCTGATAAAAGCCCTCAACTGTTGGGCGGAAAGCTCTTTTATTAAGGGCCTGTCTTCTTTTTCCTTTACCAGGCGTTCAAATAGTGTATCAAGTGGCGTATTTATCCAAACGGTGGTGCCCGTATCATTCATGTACTCTATATTATTTAAATAGCAGGGTGAACCACCGCCGCAAGCCATCACAAAATTATCATGGCTTTCGGTAATAATATATAAGACTTCCTTTTCCATTAACCGGAACTGCTCCTCTCCTTCTGTAGCAAATATTTCCGGGATTGATTTCCCGGCATGCTCGGTTACCTGTTCATCAAGGTCAAAGAAACGCATACCGAGTTT
>JBKJLR010000141.1:0-4568 GCA_046596865.1 Chitinophagaceae bacterium | reverse complement strand
TACTCCGGTACAAAATAATTTTCTTCGTCAAAAAGGCAATAGGTCTCTATTAATGACTTTGAATGTTCGGGAAGGGCTTCAACGTCAGCGATTGGTATTTTTATCCATTCTCCCATACCTTTTGAAAATATATTCCGGCAGCCTTTTGGTATATCCTGTATGGCAAACACACCAATACCATGCACTGGCGATCCTTTTAGCCTGACATACGTTTCATTTTGTAATTGCTGAAGAAGTTTTTTTTGTGGCATACGGAAACACTGATTTTTATTCAGAGAAAATTGAAATGATGGCAAAAATACGCAGAACTACTGCGACCAGGCATTTTAAAATGAGAATCCAAGGCTTACACCACCCCAACGATGATACCGGCCGGTACGAAATTCTTTTGTAAGAAAAGATTGTGTATAGGAAAAGTAAATTTTGCCCACGTTGAGGATCATCCCGGCATCTGCCTGGAAAGTAACTCTTGAAACATTACCCTGTGAAATGATATAAGGGCTATTCCTGTTAAACAACCCACCCTGCATAGTCGCATCATAGCCAATAAGATTAACACGGCTTTGTCCATAAATATAGTACTCAGTCTTTTTTTTCTTTCCTGTTTGATAAGGATCAGTAAAACGACCAGTCATAAAATTAATCCCACTACTGATTCTGTTGTGCAGAGTTCCGGCCCTTAACTCCCCGGTACCATTCAAAAGAAATACATCCGAAGTCAATATTTTTTTTTCAAAATTCAACTGGTAATTGAGGATTATATCATTCCTGATCTGGTGTTGCCAGCCTCTTGGCAATTTATTACCCGTCCACCGGTGTATATTGGTTTGAATTTCTTCTCCCAAAGCGGCCGGCCCGATGATGCCTAAGCTCAGTGCAGATGATAGTCGCTGCCGGTGGACACTGTTGGTAGAAACTGAAAACATTTTCAATGACATACTTCCTTCAAAAGGTCTGTCACCTGTTAAAATTGCATCACTATTAATACTGGTAGGGGTGTAGCCAAACAAATTAAAAGTTACACCATACTTTGTGTTGCTGTTTTTTGTTTTGTATAATAGTTTTGCAACAGGAAAATTTTTAAGCGAAGGATGAACATATTCCATTGTTATACCCTGTGTATAATAGTAATCAGTTTTAGTAAAAAAATCATTGTCATAGTGAAACCGGAAATAGCTTTCAGCATTTATATTCCTGAAGGTGGAGGTGTTGTCAATTAGCTGTGCCGAAACATCCAGGCAGGAAATTATTGTGGTAAAAAAAAGGAGTAGTTTTTTTAATTGTAACAACATGGAAAACATACGGATTTTAAACCTTACCAGATTGATTTAGAAGGAAAAGGCCAGTTGCAAAAATACCCTGAGAATGGTATTGAATCCTCCTGAAATATTTTCATCTTTAACCTAAATTATTACTGATGAAAAAAAATAGTATTACCCTTCTCGCCTTACTACTTATTTGCGTTAGCCTTACTGCCCAGGTGACTGCAAAGCCATTAAAAAAATTTCTCACACTCTCTATGCCTGGAGAAACCGGGGCCAATGGTGCGTCCGTGGTGTGGCACCCCGGTTTAAAGAAGTATTTCGCTGCTTTTGCAGGGAATACTACCTATCCCTTTGCAATTTTTGATGTAGCCGGTAATCGGTTATCTCCTGAGGAATTGGAAGCGATGTTTGATATAAGAGGAATGTGGTACAATACTGTTTCAAAAAAGATTGAAGCAAACGGGTATGATGATAATGGATGGGTAAGCTATACACTGGATGGAAAAGGGATACCGCAAAGTGTAGTCACGATGCAGGAAGGCCAGGTACAACCGGACAAACAAAGTGTTGGGGTGTTTGATGTAGTTAAAAAGCGAATTTGTTTTTTAAACGCTGGCCGGATACTTTTTTATTCGCTTAAAGGGGAGGCTTTGGATGAAGTAGTTGAATTAAAATACACAGAAGCGGAAATAGCGGAAGATGAACTGGCTGATGAGCCAAACCCGTTTGCAGATTATAATGCCACCGCCATGTGCTATACCGGAATGGTAAATGCAGAATTCGCTATACTTAATCACCGTGCCATGCAAATTGAACTCTACAACCGCAAAGGAATTTTAACAAAAGCATTTAAGTTGCCGGAAGATGTTACTGTTTACACCAATTTCAACTTTGCGTATGCCAACGGAACCTGGTGGCTATTTGATAAAGATGAAAGAGAATGGGTGGGATTTAAATGAGTTGATCATAGAAAAGCCCCCGCTATCTGGCGGGGGCTTTTTCTTAACGATATATTTTAATAACGATTACGGTCCCGGTTATATCCACCATCACTACCACCTTTATTGAAACCTCCACTTCCACCGCTGCCTCCACGATATCCACCGCCACCAGAAGAACCACCACTATTGCCACCTCCACGGTATCCACCACCACCGCCTGAACCACCTTGCCTGTCTTCAGCTTTTTTTACTACCAATGGTTTTTTTCCCAGTGAAATATCATTCAAATGTTCAATAGCTTCTTTTGCTTCCGCTTCAACGGGCATTTCGACAAAACCAAATCCACGGCTCTTACCAGTTTCTCTGTCCATAGAAACTTTGGCAGAAGCAATGGTGCCAAATTTTTCAAATATTTCTTCCAGCTCAGCATCATCAAGGTCATAGGGCAGACCCGCAACAAAAAGTGTCATAATATTATTTTTTACAAATGTACAGAACTTATACGGGTATCAACTCACTGCATATCATCTTAACATGGATCTTAACGGAAGCAGAATCATATCGTGCTATAGCTATATTATTTATTAACATCTTTGTCCAAATAATGACCTGCTAAATACCCGGCTAAACCACCTGTGACAGATCCAAACCCTATCCAGATTAAGTCGCCATCTGTAACAAAATAGCCGATTGCAATACCTAATATGGCACCAAGGATGGCAAATGTTCCGGTAATTTTCCCTTTTCGGGAAACTGGATTAACACTCTCCTGACTGTGCTGGTAATTCCGCAGGTGTTCTTTATGCTTTTTACGATGATGTGATTTAGCCATTTTTGTTTTGAAGTTACTAAATAGCATTGGTATAGATCCCGGCTGTTTCTAAAAAGCATTAACTGTTTAAAAAATAAAAAAGTAATTTTTCCCTTTGCAGGGAGAGCATTCATCATTTATGAATAACGGTTAACCCCGAAGTATGAACATAAAAAAAGGGCCTTACTATGTAAGACCCTTATAAGTTATAAAAACAATTAAATTTAATAACGTCCCTCTTTCTTATCTTTTGAGCGACCAATTCCATAACCGATTCCTCCTCCAAGTATTCCACCAACAACCCCACCAGCTACACGGTTCTTTTTATTAATAACAGCACCTAATACTACACCTGTACCACCACCAATAGCTGCATACTTAGCTGCTTTACTCCATCCTCTCTTTTTACTGGTTTTAGCATTGTTTGAAGTTTCTGAGGTCATCGAACCACTTTTATTAGAAGAACTGGTGTTGTTATAAGATCGTTTTGAAGTGTTAGAAGCGTAAGCTTTGTTTTGCTCCAAATTTTCATTCATAATTTTCCAGGCCTGAAACTGTGCAAAACCTGCGGTATCTACATAAACTACTTCTTTTACACTTGAGTTCGGTTTGCAAGAGACCATTACTACAGCTACTACTGCAGTTAATGTGATAATAGAGAAAAGCTTTTTCATAACGGTTGATTTTAAAATGAATAAATAACTGTAACGACAGTAGTAAAACAGAAACAATGCCAGAGAAAATAAGCATGTTAAAAGTGCTAATAGAATATACTCAAATCATTGATTTTCAGCATATTATATTATCTATGATTTAACAATCAAGTTTGTAAGAGTCAAATGAATCTTGCTTTTCAATAATAGGGCTGTGGTTATAGATAATAATGGAGACATCAAAGCTTAAAAATTGCACGTATAATAATGATTTGCCGGTTACATAATTACTTCAGGCTTTTACCTATGTCTGTAACAGCTTATTATTTCAAATAAATTAAAATATTTTTTATGACAAAAAAATGCTTTTGGCCGCTTTCATTGCCTTGTCTTTTGCAGCTTGCACCAAGCCGGCTATCGATAACAATGGAAGCCCAAGTGGTAGTGCCAATGTAATAAACGCAAGCGCCGTATCTCAAACAACAAAAACCGCTTTCAATAACGATTTTAGCGGTGCTACCGGGGTAGAATGGCAGCGGAACAACAGCACCAGTTTTACCGTTCAGTTTAACCATAACAGCCAGCGGCATGATGCTGGCTATGATGACAGCGGTCACCAGACTTCTCACTCTATTATTTGCCTGGATGCTCCCGTGCCACCATTGGTATTAGATGCTTTCCGTCAACAGTTCGCTACGGATAATGTATATGAATGGAAATTAAGAAGTGATGGTACCTGGAAAGCTCATTTTATGCGGGCAGCAATAAAATATGAAGCCACTTTCAGTGCATCAGGTACATTACTAAAATTTGAAAGGGCATCTTAATATCTAAAGCAATTTTAAAATAAAGTCATTCTGAATTATCAGGATGGCTTATTTTTTTTAACCATTGTGTT
>JBKJLR010000120.1:0-3013 GCA_046596865.1 Chitinophagaceae bacterium | reverse complement strand
TTTCGAAATTGGATGGAGCCTGAATCGGTGGCTACTAACCTTCTGAATCTGCCATCCAGCAGCCGTATATTGAAAGAGCCACTTGGCGTGGTGCTTATTATCGGCCCCTGGAATTATCCTTTTCAATTATTGATAAATCCATTGATTGGTGCAATTGCAGCCGGAAATTGAGTGGTATTAAAGCCAAGCGAATTTGCATCCGCTACGGATGCCATCATAAAAAAGATCATTGAAGAAGTTTTTCCGGAAGAATTTATTTTATATGTACAGGGAGATGGTGCAAAGGTAATTCCTGAAATGATGAATAGTTTTAGTTTTGACCATGTTTTTTATACTGGCAGCACGGCTGTAGGAAGAATTATTTACAAGATGGCGGCAGAAAGATTAGTGCCCGTAACGCTGGAACTGGGGGGAAAAAGCCCCTGTGTCGTGGAAAGTGATGCCAATATTAAAGTAGCAGCCCGGCGTATAGTAATGACAAAGTTTTCAAATGCTGGCCAAATGTGTGTGGCACCAGATTACCTCCTGGTGCATACGTCGGTAAAAGACCTGCTGGTGAATGCCATGAAGGAAGCAATAGAGAAATTTTTTACTTCTGCACCGGAAGACAGTTATAGCTTTGGAAAAATTATTAATGAAAAGCAATTTAAACGGATAGCTGGTTATTTATCACAGGGAACAATTGCTCACGGGGGCAGAACCAATAAAGAAAATTTATTTATTGAGCCTACGATATTGACAGAAGTTTCAATGGACGGTTCTATTATGAAAGATGAAATATTCGGGCCCATACTTCCTGTTATTGCCTTTAACACAATGCAGGAAGCAAAGACCATTATTGATAATCATCCCAATCCGCTGGCTTTCTATATTTATACGTCAAGCAACAAAAAGGAAAAAGAATGGCTGGACGCAGTGCCGGCAGGCGGCAGTTGTGTCAACAATTCAAGCTGGCATCTTACTAATCATAATTTGCCATTTGGGGGAAGGGGATTCAGCGGTACAGGATGTTATCATGGAAAGTATTCATTTGAAACATTCAGCCATAAAAAAGCGGTGATGAAAACGCCAACATGGTTTGATCCCAATATTAAGTATCCACCTTTTAAAGGCAAGTTGAAATTATTTAAATGGGTGATACGTTAATGCCGACAAAACCTAAATACCGAAAACTTAAAAGGGCCGTAATTGTTTTCCTTGTAATCATTGCGGGATTTGCCCTATATGTTGAAATTGCTAACCGTAACTCAAAAAATATGACGTATCGCCAAAAAGTATTGAAAGCCATTTACCCTGCACTGATATGGTTTACCAATCTCACCGGGAAGAACAGTAAAAAGATTTCAGGAACCAAACAGCCACCTGTTTCTTTTTATTCACTTAAAGGAAAGTTGAATAACGGGGATACGTTGGACTTTGCCAGCCTCAAAGGAAAGAAAGTTATGCTGGTAAACACGGCCAGCGATTGTGGTTACACGAACCAATATAATGATCTGCAAAAATTATCAGAACAGTATAAAAACAAATTAACAGTGATTGGGTTTCCGGCCAATGATTTTAAAGAACAGGAAAAAGGAACGGATGTTGAGATTGCTCAATTCTGCAAGGTCAATTACGGCGTTACGTTTTTGCTGATGCAAAAAAGTTCGGTAATAAAATCAGCACAACAAAACCTGGTTTATCAATGGCTGACTGACTCTGCCAAAAATGGTTGGAATAATAAACCGCCTTCCTGGAATTTTACCAAATTTATTATAAATGAAGCAGGGGTACTCACCAGCTACTTTGGTTCCTCCGTTTCTCCCCTGAGCAGTGATGTGCTCAAAGCAATTCAAGAGTAAATACATTCAAATAGCATTTACAACTTAATCCAGAGGGTATGAACTATAATGATGTTATCGGAACAGTGGGTGTGGGATTAATCCTGCTGGCTTATTTCTGCAATACTTTTGGCTGGATAAATGGTAAGAGTAAATTATTCTTTGTGCTAAACATAGTTGGTGCGGGGCTGGCCTGTTATGCTTCCTGGCTTATTAATTACTGGCCTTTTGTAATACTGGAAGGTACGTGGTTGTTGGTTTCTCTAGTGGGATTGGTTAAAAATTCTAAATAGTATTTTATGGACATCGTTTTACAACCAGTCGCTTTTGTAAAAAACACCCGAACCGATTTATCAGATGATTTTTGGGGAAGTATTGTAAGTGAAATTGAATTGGCTGAGCGAATCCCTGCGGAAGCATTTAATGGTATTGAAGAATTCTCTCACCTGGAAATAATTTTTCACTTTAATCAATCTGATAAATTAAAAATAGTTTTCAGCGGACATCCGAGAGGTAATAAGAACTGGCCACATGTTGGCATTTTTGCACAACGAAAAAAAGACAGGCCTAATGCTTTAGGTTTAACAGTTGTTGAATTAGTGAAGAGGGAGGAAAGGAAAATCTGGGTAAAATATTTAGATGCAATTGATGGCACACCGATACTGGATATTAAACCAGTATTAAAAGAGTTTTTGCCTACCAGTGAAGTCAGGCAACCAAAATGGAGTTCTGAATTGATGAAAGATTACTGGAAATAGCCAGAGTATTATTTTCTTTCATTGATAATTTCACTGATTCCGCTCTTGTAAGGAGTAATCTTAAATTCGGGGAACGCTTTTTTAAACTTATCACTGTTGAAAATATAATCCCGGTCGTTTTGATACAATAACTCAATTGATTCCTTTAAAACCGGTATAAAGAGACTGAGTAATTTCAATATTGGCTTTGAAATAATAGTGGATTTAATTTCTTTTCCAACTACTTCAGATACTATTTGCATAAATTCTTTTCCGGTTGGATGACTGTCAACACAAGGCAGGTGCCAGGTCTGGTTCCAGGTACCGGGAGAATTAGCTATTAATGCTGTAGCTTTTCCTGCATCAGGCGTATAGATAAATGTCCTTTTCGTTTTATCTGTTAGTAACCATTGAGCTTTTTTACTCTTTCTTATATTTTCAAATACCATCATATTC
>JBKJLR010000113.1:0-5811 GCA_046596865.1 Chitinophagaceae bacterium | reverse complement strand
GTTAAAATCGTAAAAGATTTAACTGGTTTAGGTTTGAAAGAAGCGAAGGACCTCGTTGACGGCGCACCTAAGAACATTAAGGAAGGTATTTCCAAAGCTGAGGCTGAAGAAATAGTGGCGAAGTTGAAAGAAGCAGGTGCAGATGTTGAGATTGCTTAATCCGATAGCTATCTGATCTGATTATTGAATAATTTTTGAAACCCTCTTATCCTGAGTTTATCGAAGGATGCGGAGGGTTTTATTTTTCTATTGCCAGGTACGGTGCTATCTTATTATACACTTCCTCCGTCACCACCATCACTTTCTTAATATCCTCCAATTTTGTAAAAGGGCCATGTTGATTCCGGTAAGCAACAATTGGATTTGCTAAACTGTACCTGATATAGGGATGTGTTTTTAATTCCTCGACAGATGCAGTATTAATATTGATTTTCCTGACAGCACTATTTTCAAGCTTCAGGTATTGTTTTATTTTTTGAAAAGTAGAATCGGGCAACCCAAATGTTTCTCCCACCTGGGCCACAGTGTAAAAGCCTCCCAGCTTGTCCCTGAAGTTGATAATTCTTGCAGCAAGTTTACTTCCAATTCCGGGTAAGGCAATAAGGCCAGTTGTATCTGCCAAATTAATATCCACGACAGTGTATCGGGAAGTATAGGTTTTTGCAGGTTGTTTTTCGGCTGGCTGAATATCAGTAAATTCTTTTTGGTTGTTTATTTCTCCTGGCGGTTTAATTTTTATGAAAGGCGCAATTCTTTCAAATTCATTTGGAAATAAACCATAAATTCTTTGCAGATCTTCCGCTTTTCTGAATTTTCCTCCTTTTCTTAAATAGTTTTGAATAGTACTGATCGTTTTATCTCTTAAGCCTAATTTTTGCCAACCTTCCATTGACAATGTGTTTGGGTCAAAATAGAAAAGTTCTCCCTTTGATTTTTTGTAATAATTGTTGACTGGGCGGTCATACTGGTAGGCGGTGCTGTTGTCATCATTGTATTTATTGTATTGCTTGTCTTCATCACTTTCTTTTTGCTCTATTTTTTTCAGGGCAGTTATCCAGGAGGTATCAGGTGGGGCAGATGCTTTAAGATTATTACTGGAAATAAATTTTGGCAGAAAAAACACTCCAACCACTATTAATATGATGGTAATTATCGCAATCCTGTCACGACGGGTAAAGGTTAGATAGTCCGTAATAAAACCTTTCCATTTCATGTCTTTTTTTGTTGCAAAATACAGCATCATTCCCGTTGGGGGAATGCTAAATTATAGGTATTTTGGCCGGGTTATTGTGTGCAAATTTTTCTTGGTTGAGAATTTTAAATCCCTACCTTTGCCATCCTTTATTTTGGCCAAATATATATTGACACCCCAAATCATGTCTAAGTAGTTGACTTCCATAAGTTTTCGTTTTTAAAAAAATGAAAGCCTGTGAGTGATTTGTGTGTCCTCAACGTTGTAAAACCGGTTTACGCATATGTCTTCAACTAAAGTGAACTCAAGAGTGGATTTTGGTAAAATCAAGCACCTTGCTGAAACTCCAGATCTGCTCGAAGTACAGATTCAATCGTTCAAAGAATTTTTCCAGTTAGAAACCACACCCGACAAACGGAATGTGGAAGGTTTGTTCCGTGTATTTAAAGATAATTTTCCGATTACAGATACCCGGAATATTTTCGTACTGGAATTCCTGGATTATTTTATCGATCCGCCCCGCTACACCATAGAAGAATGTATGGAAAGGGGATTGACTTACGCTGTTCCTCTCAAAGCCAAACTACGGTTGAGCTGTAACGATGAGGAACATGTGGACTTCCAGACGATCGTTCAGGATGTATTCCTCGGTAACATACCTTACATGACTCCCCGTGGTACATTCGTTATTAATGGAGCAGAGAGGGTAGTAGTATCCCAGTTGCACCGTTCTCCGGGTGTATTCTTTGGTCAGTCGGTTCACCCTAACGGTACCAAGATCTACTCTGCCAGGGTTATTCCTTTTAAAGGAGCCTGGATGGAATTTGCAACAGACATCAACAATGTTATGTATGCATACATTGATCGTAAGAAAAAATTCCCCGTTACCACATTGCTTCGTTCTATAGGGTACGAAACAGATAAAGATATTCTTGAACTGTTTGGTATGGCTGATGAAGTAAAAACTGATAAAAAGACTCTTGGAAAATATATAGGTAAGCGTTTAGCTGCAAGGGTATTGAGAACATGGGTAGAAGATTTTGTGGATGAAGATACCGGCGAAGTAGTTTCTATTGAACGGAATGAGATTGTAATGGAAAGAGATACAGTGCTTGATGAAGAAGCCATTACAACTATTTCTGAAATGGATGTAAAGAGTGTATTTATTCAACGTGAAGATGTAGGTGGTGACTATGCTATCATTTACAATACACTTAATAAGGATACTTCTAACAGTGAACTGGAAGCAGTTCAGTTCATCTACCGCCAGCTTCGTGGTGCTGATGCACCGGACAATGAAACCGCCCGTGGTATCATTGATAAATTATTTTTCAGTGATAAACGTTATGACCTCGGTGAAGTAGGTCGTTATAAAATCAACCGCAAACTCAATGTTGATTTACCATTGCAGAAGAAGACGCTGACTAAAGAAGATATTATCCTTATCATCAAATATCTTGTACGTCTTACCAATGGTAAAGCCGAAGTTGATGATATTGATCACCTGAGCAACCGTCGTGTTCGTACAGTAGGCGAGCAGTTGTATGCTCAGTTTGGTGTAGGACTTGCCCGGATGGCCAGAACCATCCGTGAAAGAATGAACGTAAGAGATAATGAAGTATTTACTCCGGTTGATTTGATCAATGCAAGAACATTGTCTTCTGTTATCAATTCATTTTTTGGAACATCACAATTATCGCAATTCCTCGACCAGACAAATCCATTATCAGAAATAACTCACAAACGCCGTATCTCCGCACTCGGGCCAGGTGGCTTGAGCCGTGAAAGAGCTGGTTTTGAAGTTCGTGACGTTCACTATTCTCACTATGGTCGTCTCTGTACTATCGAAACTCCCGAGGGTCCAAACATTGGGTTGATATCTACACTTTGTGTACATGCCAAGATCAATGATATGGGTTTTATCGAAACACCTTATCGTAAAGTACATGAAGGAAAAGTGAACATGAAGGAGTTAACTTTCCTGAGTGCTGAAGAAGAAGACCTGGCGAAAATTGCCCAGGCCAATACGACATTGGATGAAAAAGGTAATTTTACGGAAGAGAAGATTGTGAGCCGTGAGACAGGTGACTTCCCGATTTTAGATAAAAATGACGTTGAATTTATGGACGTTGCTCCTAACCAGATTGTTGGTTTGAGTGCTTCTTTGATTCCGTTTCTTGAGCATGATGATGCAAACCGTGCCCTGATGGGTTCAAACATGCAACGCCAGGCTGTACCATTGCTTCGTCCTGATGTGCCGATTGTAGGTACCGGGTTAGAAGGAAAGGCAGCAAGAGATGCAAGGATCCAGATTCATTCGGATGGTAATGGTGTCGTAGAGTTTGTTGATGCTAATGAAATTCATGTCAGGTATGACCGTGATGCGCAGGAAAAATTAGTAAGCTTTGAAGATGACCTGCGAATTTACAGACTCACCAAGTTTATAAAAACAAATCAGGAAACCTGTATCAACCTCAACCCGGCTGTAAAGAAGGGACAAAAGGTAAAGAAAGGTGATTTCTTAACCGAAGGATATGCTACGCAAAATGGTGAAATTGCTCTTGGTAAAAATCTGAAAGTGGCTTTCATGCCCTGGAAAGGTTACAACTTTGAGGATGCTATCGTTATCAGTGAAAGAGTGGTAAAAGAAGATATGTTTACTTCTGTTCACATTTCTGAATATGAACTCGAAGTAAGAGATACCAAATTAGGTGAAGAAGAACTGACCCCGGATATTCCCAACGTTTCTGAAGAAGCTACAAAGGATTTGGATGAGAATGGTATTATCAGGGTTGGTGCACAGGTAAAAGAAGGTGATATATTAATTGGTAAGATCACTCCGAAAGGGGAAAGTGATCCTACTCCGGAAGAAAAATTATTGAGAGCCATTTTCGGTGATAAAGCCGGTGATGCTAAAGATGCTTCGCTGAAAGCTCCCAATGGAGTGGAAGGTGTGGTTATCGGCAAGAAATTATTCCAGAGAGCCAAGAAAGATAAGAACGGCAAAGTAAGAGAGAAGGCAGCTATTGAGAAGCTGGAGAAAATGCATGAGAAAAATGAGAATGATCTGATGGAAGTATTGCTGGAAAAACTGACAACGCTTCTTTCAAGTCATACCTCAGCAGGTGTAGGTAATAATTTTGGTGAGATACAAATTGGTAAAGGTGCCAAATTCACAGAAAAAAATCTCCGTGGGCTTGATTATGCAAATATCAATCCGCTGGGTTGGACTAGTGATACTAAAGTGGATGGCCAGATCAATACGCTGTTGCATAATTATAACATCAAGTTCAACGAAGAACTTGGTCGTTACAAAAGAGAAAAATTCAACATTAGCATCGGTGATGAATTGCCTGCCGGTGTATTGAAACTTGCAAAAGTTTATCTCGCAGTTAAGCGTAAGCTGAAAGTGGGTGATAAAATGGCTGGTCGTCACGGTAATAAAGGTATTGTTGCCAAAATCGTTCGCCAGGAAGACATGCCGTTCCTCGAAGATGGCACACCGGTAGATGTGGTGTTAAATCCATTAGGTGTTCCAAGCCGTATGAACCTTGGGCAGATTTATGAAACCATCCTGGGATGGACTGGTGAAAAATTAGGTTTGAAATTCTCTACTCCAATCTTTGACGGTGCTACAGTGGATGAAATAGCAGGATACTGTAAGGAGGCAAACATCCCGATGTACGGCCACACTTATTTATATGATGGAGAGACCGGAGAAAAATTCCACCAAAAAGCTACCGTGGGTATTATTTATGTTATCAAATTACACCACATGGTGGATGATAAGATGCATGCCCGTTCTATCGGACCATACAGCTTGATTACGCAACAACCCTTGGGTGGTAAAGCTCAGTTCGGTGGTCAGCGATTTGGTGAAATGGAAGTGTGGGCGTTGGAAGCATATGGTGCTTCTAATATTTTGCAGGAATTATTGACACTGAAGTCTGATGATATTATTGGCCGTGCCAAAACATATGAAGCGATTGTGAAAGGCGAAAATATTCCAAGACCCGGTGTGCCGGAATCATTTAATGTATTGGTGCATGAGTTGAGAGGATTAGGCCTTGATTTGAAATTCGAATAAAAGTCAAAATTAAAAAGGCATAAATCAAAACCTTATAACAAAGGGTGTCATGAAAAATGATGAAGTAGTTGACATGTAAGATTTTTGAATTTTTACTTTTGAGTTTTTAATTAACAACATTTAAAGTCTCACAACTAAGAAATAATAATTGGCTATGAAAAAAGAGAATCGTCCCAAAGCGGCTTTTTCAAAAATCACTATTGGTCTTGCTTCTCCGGATACAATCCTGGAAAGAAGCTATGGTGAAATATTAAAGCCCGAAACGATCAACTATCGTACTTACAAACCAGAAAGAGATGGTTTGTTCTGCGAAAGAATTTTTGGCCCGGTAAAAGATTATGAATGTGCCTGCGGTAAGTACAAACGTATCCGTTATAAAGGGATTGTTTGTGACCGTTGCGGTGTGGAAGTAACGGAGAAAAAAGTACGGAGAGAAAGAATGGGCCACATCAAACTGGTGGTGCCTGTTGTTCATATCTGGTATTTTAAATCTTTGCCAAATAAAATTGGTTACCTCTTGGGTGTTAGTTCT
>JBKJLR010000008.1:0-6219 GCA_046596865.1 Chitinophagaceae bacterium | reverse complement strand
TTTTGCGATTAATTCAGCTTTGTTCATGTTTCAATTTTTTTGAATGTTTTAGTAACGGCAACAAATTTATAAGCTTTTTCATTCCGGCAAAATATTTTTATTCATTATTTATTTTTTATAATCAGCCCGAAACCGCATGGGACAAGGTTTTGAAAGAAATACGGAAAGAAAAAATCAGGATAAGCGGATTGTCAAACCGCCGAAACCCTTACCAGTAGTATGTTTGATGGCTGTGTTGTCAAATGCTTGCCAGTAGCGGGTTTTAAAGGAATATACTAATGTTTTTGCTCTTGTAAAATAAATTAAATGTTTTGCACACTCAATGCACAAGCTGCATAACAGATCGGAACGAAATGAATCTATTACCCCATTTGTCCATTCCTTTTTTTCTCATCTCATCGGAAAATTGTTCAATATAGCGGTTGTACAGGGCTTTACTTTCTGCATGGTATTGCACGGCATAGGTAATGCCTTCTTCATCATCCCCTTCCAGCAGATGAAAAATAACAGCATGGGTAAAGCAATCGGTAGCAATGATACCAGGGATATGTTCTTCTTTTAACCAGTTTAGCCATTCTGAGGCAATAGAATGCTCTACCTTACTGGTAACATTATAAATTATCATCGGAGCTTATAGTTTAATATCGAGATAGATGGGGCAGTGGTCGCTATGTTTTATATCAGGATATATTTCTGCATCCTTCAGGTTCTTTTTTAATGGGGCAGTGACTGAAATGTAATCGATCCTCCAGCCTTTGTTTTGCAAACGGACAGTAGGAAACCGCTGGCTCCACCAACTATACCGATGTGGCTCGGGGTGAAATTCCCGGAAAGTATCTACCCAATCATTTTCTGTAAATTTTGTCATCCACTCTCTTTCTTCAGGTAAAAATCCCGACGATTTTTTATTTCCTTTGGGATCATGTATATCAATTTCTTTGTGAGCAATATTATAATCGCCGCAAAGAATCAGCTTGGGATGTTTTTTTCTTAACGTATTTAAATAAGCAGTAAACTCATCCAGCCATTTATATTTAAAAGCCTGTCTTTCCTCCCCGCTGGTACCGGAAGGAAAGTAGGCATTGATAAGCCGGACATCTCCAAAGTCAAGCTGAATCACCCGGCCTTCATCATCACTTACTTTGTGGCCAGTGCCATATTGAACATTATCAGCTTTTATTTTTGTAAAAACTGCTACGCCGCTGTAACCTTTCTTCTGTGCACTATACCAATAGTGGTGGAAACCTAATGCCTCTAATTGTTTTACATCCACATCTCCCTGTGTAGCTTTTGTTTCCTGCAGACAAATAACATCTGCAGGGTTTGTTTTTACCCAGTCAATAAATCCTTTTTTAATAGCGGCCCGGATTCCGTTTACGTTGTATGAAATTATTCGCATGATAAAAGGAGGTTAGAATTGTAAGTTATTTGAGTTAAAAATATTTTTCTCTTTACTGTCTGGCGGATTGGAGGTATTATTGTTTAAATTGGACAGCAATTTACATTTTACTATGGAAGCACCCTTAAAATCAGCAAGCAGCACCATCATTCCGTCAAAAGAACAAATTTATCTTGACGGGCCCAAAAGCCGGGGTTATGAGCTGGCTTTTGCCTGGCGGGTTTTCTGGCAATTTATCAAAGGATTCAGGGGCCTTCATTTCGTTGGGCCCTGCATTACCGTTTTTGGTTCAGCGAGATATAAAGAAGACCATCCTTACTATGGCAAAGCCAGGGAATTTGGAAAAAAAATTGCTGAATCAGGCTTTACTACCATGACCGGCGGCGGCCCGGGCATTATGGAAGCTGCCAACCGGGGTGCCTTTGAAAATAATGGTATGTCTGTTGGTTGTAATATCCAGTTGCCATTTGAGCAACAGATAAATCCATACGTTCAAAGATCAATAACCTTTGAACATTTTTTTGTCCGCAAAGTATTGCTGATAAAATATTCTTATGCATTCATCATTATGCCCGGAGGCTTCGGCACGATGGATGAACTTTTTGAAGTACTGACACTGATACAAACAAAATCAGTGACAAATTTCCCCATTGTATTATTTGGGAAAGAATATTATCAACCGCTGGTAGAAAACATTGAATGGATGGCGCAGGAGGGAACAATTTCAAAAGAGGACATGAACCTGGTACTCATCACTGATAGTATAGACGAAGCTATGGAGCATATCAGAAACTATATCAGCACTAATTACAAAATAGTGCCCAGGAAACGTTTACGGTGGCTGTTCGAAAAAAGGTAATATTATTGCAGGATAATACTGACAAATGACAGAAGATAGTATACTTGTACTTGGTTATGCTGCTTGTGCAGTTACGGCACTTACTTTTGTACCACAGGTGATCAAAACCTGGAAAGAAAAATCGGCCAAAAATGTTTCCCTGATGATGTTCATTATTGCAGCCGTCAATGAAGTAATGTGGATCGCTTATGGCGTTTTGAGAAATGATATGGTCATCATTGTTACAAACGTAATAATGATCGTGATGGCGCTAATAATGATCTCTTTAAAGCTCCGGTATAAAGAATGACAAATATCAACACAATCATCTTCGACCTTGGCGGTGTACTGATCGATTGGAATCCAAAATATGTTTTTAATGATAACTACTTTGACTCTATTGAGAAAAGGGACTATTTTCTTACGCATATCTGTTCGTTAGACTGGAACGAGGAGCAGGATGCAGGCCGCTCTATTGTAGAAGCCACGGAAGAACAAATAAAGAAATTTCCTGATTGGGAACCCGCCATCAGGGACTATTACGGCCGGTGGACGGATATGCTGAATGGCCCGATCGAAGAGGCCGTTGATATTTTCCGGCAGTTAAAAGAATCGGGTAAATACAAATTATATGCACTGACCAACTGGGGTGCCGGACTTTTTGATATTGCACTGGTACGCTATAATTTTTTACAATGGTTTGATGGTAAGGTTGTGAGTGGCGAAGAGAAAATTAGAAAACCTTTTCCTGAATTTTACCAGGTGTTATTAAGCCGGTATAATGTAAAGGCTGACGAGGCTTTATTTATTGATGATAATTTGCGGAATATTAAAGCAGCTGAGGCATTGGGAATAAAAAGTATTTATTTTCAAACTGCAAAAGCTTTACAAGATAAATTGAAGGAGGAGAAGGTACTTTAATTATATTTATCACATACATTAAACCACATAGCATGGAAGAAAATGTGCAGGAAAGTGTTTCACCGGATCTTTTCGACGGGCATGTTCAATATAGAGAAGCTTCTCAGGGCAGCCGGTTTTTAAATTTTTTGATAGATAATTTATTTATGAATTTTGCATTGAGTTATGCAACAGGATACCTTGTCGGCTATATTCTTTCTATCGTAGCCCCTGATTTTTTAATGTCAGTAGCGTATGAAGACGAGCATGGGTTTAATTATTACTTACTGACTTTTATTATCGGGTATTTTAATTATCTCTTCTATTATACTATTTGCGAAAAGGCCTTTAATGGTTACACATTGGGTAAGCTAATAACGGGTACTAAAGCCGTTCGTATGAATGGAGATCCGCTTACTTTTAAAGATGCATTCCTTCGCAGTCTTTCCCGGATCGTACCTTTTGAGGTTTTTAGTGGGTTAGGAAGCAGGCCCTGGCATGATAGCTGGACAAACACGACGGTGATAAAAGCGAGATAAATTTATTCCATTACAGGTCTCAACCATCTCATCATATCTTGTTTGTCCATACTTTTTCGCAGGACATAGTCTTCAAACTGGTCAGGTTGAATTTTGCCTATGCCAAAATACTGGCTTTGCGGATGACTGAAATACCAGCCACACACGGATGATGCAGGATACATAGCCAATGATTCGGTAAGATGGATACCGGTGACGTCTTCACCACCGAGCAATTCAAAAAGTTTATATTTTTCTGTGTGATCCGGACATGCAGGATAGCCCGGTGCCGGGCGGATGCCCACATAATTTTCTTTGATCAATTCTTCATTAGTAAGCGTTTCATCTTTTACATATCCCCAATATTCTATTCTTGTTTTTTTATGGAGCACTTCAGCAAAGGCTTCAGCTAAACGGTCGGCTAAAGCCTGTAACATGATTTTATTATAATCGTCCAATGCGGCTTCAAATTTTTTAATATGGGTTTCAATGCCTTGTATAGTAACAGAGAAAGCACCTATATGATCTTTTTTGCCTGTTTGTTCAGGTGCAATAAAATCAGTTAAGGCGAGATTAGGCTGACCAGCTGCTTTTTTGATTTGCTGCCGCAATGATTCGAGTTGTATTGTTGCTGCAGGATCCGCAGCTTTCGGAAAGATTACTTCAATTGTATCTCCTGCGGTAGCTGCTGCCTCCCAAAAACCAATGACTCCTTTTGCTGATAACCATTTTTCTGCAATTAATATATCCAGCAAAGCATTTGCATCATTATACAATTTAGTTGCTTCCACTCCAACAAGGGAGTCTGTAAGGATCTGAGGAAACTTACCATGCATTTCCCAGGCAATAAAGAATGGCTGCCAGTCAATATATTCTCTTAATTCTCCAAGATCAAAGTTGTTGAAGACTTTCGTACCTGTAAAAGCTGGAACCGGTGGTGTGTAAGCAGCCCAGTCTATTTTTATTTTATTTTGTTGTGCTTCTGCAAAGGATAAGTATTGCTTAACCGTTTTTTTATTAGCAAAATCTTCTGCGAGCTTAGTATATTCTTCTTTAGTAGAACTGAGCAAACCAGGTTTCTGTTCCTTGCTTAATAATGAACCGGCTACCGTTACACTTCTTGATGCATCCAGCACATGCAGCACACCATTATCATATTGCGGTGCGATCTTGACAGCGGTGTGCATCCTGGAAGTAGTAGCACCACCAATCAGCAGTGGCTGTTTCATATTGCGTCGTTTCATCTCATGTGCCACATGCACCATTTCATCTAATGATGGGGTGATAAGGCCACTCAATCCAATTATATCTACTTTTTCTTTTTCAGCCGTTTCTAAAATTTTATCAGTTGCAACCATTACCCCGAGATCAATGATTTCATAACCATTGCAACCCAACACAACACCGACAATGTTTTTACCAATGTCATGAACATCACCTTTAACGGTTGCCAGCAAAATTTTAGCAGCACCTGCCCCTTCTTCATTTATGGTGCCTGCGGCTAAATGAGCTTGTTTTCTTTCTTCTTTTTCTGCTTCAATAAACGGCGTAAGGACGGCTACACTTTTTTTCATTACCCTTGCACTCTTTACTACCTGCGGCAAAAACATTTTACCGGCACCGAACAGATCTCCTACTACATTCATACCGGCCATCAGGGGTCCTTCAATAACATCGAGTGGCTTTGGATATTTTAACCTTGCTTCTTCCGTATCTATCTCAATATAATCCGTAATACCATTCACCAGTGAATGTTTCAATCGTTCTTCTATTGATGTTTCCCGCCACTTTTCATCTTTTATATTCTCTTTTCCTTTTGCTTTGACGGTTTCTGCAAAAGCAATCAGGCTTTCGGTGGCTTCGTTGTTATCATTATTATGATTCAGAATTACATCTTCGCATAATTTTTTTAACTGAGGTTCTATTTCATCGTACACAACTAACTGACCTGCATTTACAATGCCCATATCCATGCCTGCTTTGATGGCATAATAAAGGAACACACTATTCATGGCTTCCCGCACATGATCATTGCCACGAAAAGAGAAGGAAAGGTTACTGACACCACCGCTTATTTTGGTAAGAGGCATTAGTTGTTTTATTTCTTTAGTGGCTTCGATAAAATCAACACTATAATTATTATGCTCTTCCATGCCGGTGGCGATGGCAAAAATGTTGGGGTCGAAGATGATATCCTGTGGATCGTAACCAACCTGTTCAGTTAATATTTTATAAGCCCGGTGACAAATTTCTACCTTACGTTGTTTGGTATCGGCCTGTCCTTTTTCATCAAATGCCATTACGATAACGGATGCACCATAGCTCTGACAGATGATGGCCTGTTGAATAAATTTTTCTTCTCCTTCTTTCATGGAGATAGAGTTCACGATACATTTTCCCTGCACACATTTTAATCCTGCTTCAATAATTTCAAACTTGGAAGAGTCGATCATGATAGGAATCCTGGCGATATCCGGTTCGCTTTGAACCAGGTTCAGGAAAGTGGTCATGGCCTGAACACCATCCAGCAGTGCATCATCCATATTGACGTCCAGCACCTGGGC
>JBKJLR010000377.1:0-2884 GCA_046596865.1 Chitinophagaceae bacterium | reverse complement strand
ACTTCATGCTTTTAATATTACCATCAATGAAAATAACCGCAGGGGAAGAAAAAGGAATATGGATTGGAATGTAGATGATGAGGCATTTGGCTACGCAACAAATGTGGATTACATGATGGGTACTGATGGACTATTAAAGGATATGAACGGAACTACCGTACCAACACAGCCTGACAACGGGTATCGTTACCCGGCAACTGACAGCACCAATAAATCTGATCTACAAAAAGAAATTGAAGAAGAAAAGCGGAAGCAGGATGAAAGAAATAAAGAAAGCGAAAGAAAAATAAAAGAACTGCAGGATAAACAAAAAACAACAGGAACAAAGCCCACCGCTTTTAAAAGAAATAAAAGTGCAGAGGGTGCAGTGGCCGGAGGGCCGTCACCTGTTTCGTCACTGGTGGAATGGTTTTAATTCGCATAGTAAAAAATGGAAAATGACCAGAGTGATTAGTTATGACCATTAATTAAGCTTGGTTGAAGCCCCGGTGGAAATCGGGAAATAGCAATGGCTCCGTAAAAGGAGCCATTTGTTTTTTTGAATAATATGATTTGATAAAGAGTATGATCTAAGTTCCTATTAGGAAAGAAAAGACTTTACTCCGGCACTTCCACCAGCGTCCAGTTCTTTGTTCTTCTGTTCCATAGAATAGAATAATCTTTTCCGTGCATCAGTTTATATACCCTGTAACCGTTGAAATAAGGTAATCGGAGCCAGCCATAATTGTAAATGTCAAATTTAAAAACAAATGGCTGCCCGATTTTTATATCAGCTGGCATATAATTATTTCCATCATCACTGAGCATAACCCTTTCATCTTTCGTACTTTGAATACTCAGGCTTATCCAACTAACATCATCTGCCGGCGTAGTTGTTGGGGTTGTTGGGTTAGTAGGATTTGTGGGAGTAGGGTTTGTGGGGTTGGTTGTTGGGGCATTTGTTCCTACAGCAGTGTTCCATCCTCTTGTTATAGCCGTTACCCTGTCTTTTTTTCCCGGATGTGTGGTGCTCGCACGGTCTGTTGCAATGGCGCTGATAGCCGCTATTGATTCATTCAGACTAGCGCCGAGTTTTTTCATTACATAACCAGAGAAAGCATCTGCTTCAATTTCTTTTGGCGGCGTACTGCCGGTACTAGTAACCAAATGATTATAATAATGATGACCCATTTCATGTGCCAGGATACTGATAGAAGCCCATCTAGTGGACGTATAAGTATCTATATCTTCAAAAAAATTATTATCATATATAATCCAGCGAACCTGGTTGATGATAGTAGCGTAGGCATTTCGGATACCATTCTGTTCCCGAATGCTGAAGTTTTCTTTCCACTGAATGGTTGTCAGCATATTTTCCAGGATTGCTTTAGTTTCATACACTGATGCAAAATTTGATTTCAGGAGACGGGGTGGAATTTTAAATCCACACCCGTTTACTTTTTGTCCGTTGGATGCAACAACTATAAAAAAACAACTAATTAGTAACAGCTTCTTTTTCATACTCTAATATTAAAAAATTTTTAATTCAATAGTTAATATTTTTACAGCTGATGAAAGATATTTTTTCCATACAGGCTGAAGGATATGCAAAATACAGGCCTGATTATCCGCAGGCACTTTTTGCTTTTATTTTAAATTATGTAAAAGAGAAAAATATTGCCTGGGATTGTGCCACCGGTAACGGACAAACAGCGAAAGAATTGGCAAAGGATTTTGGAAAAGTTTATGCGACAGATATCAGCCCAAAACAGCTCAATTATACTGAAAAAGCCTCAAATATTTTCTATTCACTGCAATCTGCAGAGCAAACAAATTTTGAAAACAGCACTTTTGATTTAATTACTGTATCACAAGCACTCCACTGGTTACAATTTGATAAATTTTATACAGAAGCAAAACGGGTAGCTAAACCGGGGGCATGGATAGCTGTCTGGATGTATGAGTTACTCAAAATATCCCCGGAAATAGATGAGTTGATCAACCAGCATCATTCTAAAACATTAGCCATCTGCTGGGAGTATGAAAGAAAGTATGTGGATGATAAGTACACAACCATCCCCTTTCCCTTTAAAGAAATAATATGCCCATCTTTTCAAATGCAATATGAATGGACAATAGAAGAACTGGATGGCTACCTGCATACCTGGTCAGCATTACAAAAATTCATTGCTACAAATGATTATGACCCCGTAGGCGGACTGGTACAGGAAATAAAACAGTATTGGAGGAAAGAAAAAATGAATATCGTTTTTCCGCTGCACCTGAGGATGGGGCAGATTGCCAAATGAATTTAATCTACATTTGCGGACAATTTTGCCGATATGAAGAACACCCCTTTTACAGACAAGCATATTGCCTTTGGAGCCAAAATGGCTGAGTTTGCGGGATACAATATGCCCATATCGTATACTGGAATTAATGATGAACATGCGGCGGTCAGGAAAAATGCCGGGGTGTTTGATGTAAGTCATATGGGGGAATTTATTCTGAAGGGAGAAAATGCCCTTGATCTTATTCAACGGGTAACAAGCAATGACGCAGCAAAACTAAAAGCGGGACAGGCTCAATACAGTTGCCTGCCAAATGACGAGGGGGGCATAGTAGATGATTTATTGGTCTATTGTATCGAAGAAAATAAAGTTTATATGCTGGTGGTAAATGCCTCCAATATCCAAAAAGACTGGAACTGGATACAAAAACATAACACCCATCATGCGGAGATGCATAATATTTCTGATAAAACATGTTTGCTGGCGATACAAGGTCCTAATGCAACAAAGATGCTGCAGCCGCTGACAGAAATGGACATATTAAACCTGAAGTATTATACATTCACCAAAGGAAAATTTGCGGGAGTAGAAAATGTGATGGTAAGTGCAACGGG
>JBKJLR010000360.1:0-2552 GCA_046596865.1 Chitinophagaceae bacterium | reverse complement strand
ACATTCTATTTTGGGAAATGGCGGGCATATGTTTAATAAAGCACATTTTGCTTTATACGGCCTGGGTTGGTTCCTGGAAGAATATGCCGGAAGAAAAATTGTAGCACATACCGGTGGCGTCAATGGTTTTGTAACGAGTGTATGTCTAATACCGGAAGAAAAATTGGGCATCATTGTATTAACCAACACCGATGCTAATAATTTTTATGAAGCATTGCGCAATGAAATTCAGGATGCATATCTCGGATTGCCCTATCGAAACTATAGTAAAGTGTACCGCAGCTATCAATGGGTCGATGAGGAGGAAAAAACAAAACAACACAAAGCTATCCGTGATAGTATTGCCATGAATCCAAAAACCGAATTGCCCTTAACGGCGTATGCTGGTGAGTACATCCATGCTGTATATGGAAAAATGAATATCAAAATTGAAACCGGTAAACTCATTATGCGGTTTGAACATCACAAAGGACGATACGGAACGCTGGAGCCACTGGGTGGCAACCGGTTCTTTTGCACCTACAACGATCCTTTATATGGAATGAAGAAACTGGAATTTACGGTTGAAAATAAAAAAGTAAAATCATTAACCGTGAAAGTTGCTGATTTTGTAGAGTTTACTCCGTATGAATTTATAAAAGTGAAATAAGAATAGCCGGGAAGACGTAAAGGCGGGAAGTATTTGATAAAAAAGATATTTTAGCTTACCGTCTTCCCGGCGAAAAATTTAAATACAACCAAAACCAACAAATGAAAATCTTTACTGCTTCCTTCCTTTTACCGGCCATGCTGCTGGTATCGGTAACCTGTCTTGCCCAACGGGCCAAAAAAATTCATTTCAAATCTATTTTGATTGATACACATAATGATATTCCGGAAACGGCAATTGCCAAAGGAGTGAGTTTTGACCAGCAGTTATTGCACAAAACACATTCTGACCTGCGGCGGATGAAAGAAGGCGGTGTGGATGGCCAATTCTTTTCTATTTGGTGCGATGGTAATAAGGCAAATCCGTATGCATGGGCCAATATGATGATAGACACTGTACTTGCCTGGACAAACAGAAATCCCCAAGCAATGGTACAGGCTTTTACTGCAGCAGACATTATTCGCATTGCCAATCAAAAAAAGTTAGCTGTGTTGATGGGTGTAGAAGGGGGACACATGATTGAAAATGATTTAAACAAACTCGATGCGTTTTATAAAAGAGGTGTGCGGTACATGACACTTACCTGGAACAATTCTACTCCTTGGGCCACTTCTGCTCTCGATGAAAGCACCAAAGCAGATTCATTAAAGCACAAAGGTCTTACTGATTTTGGAAAGCAAATTGTAAAAAGAATGAATGAACTGGGAATGCTGGTTGACCTGAGTCATGTAGGCGAACAAACATTTTGGGATGCCATTGCTACTACCACAAAACCGGTATTAGTTTCACATAGTTGTGTGTACAATCTTTGCCCCTTCAGAAGAAATTTAAAAGATGAGCAGATAAAAGCCGTAGCAAAAAATGGTGGCGTTATACATCTTAATTTTTACAGTGGTTTTTTAGACTCAACATTTGAAAACAGAAGTGATGCATTTACAGCAAAGCATAAAACTGAAATGGATTCGATGCTGAAAGTAAACCCTGAGCCTTACTTTATGCAGGTGTATCTCTTCAATAAATACCCGGATGAAGTAAAAGGTTTGCGACCACCATTGTCGCTGCTGCTTGACCATCTTGATTACATTGTAAAAATGGTGGGAGTAGATTATGTGGGTATGGGGAGTGACTTTGATGGCGTTAATTCATTGCCCGCCGGGTTGGACGGCGTGGAAGATTTTCCAAAAATTACAGAGGAGCTGTTAAAAAGAGGATACAGTAAAAAAGAGATTCGTAAAATTTTGGGAGGTAATTTTCTCAGAGTGTTTAAAAATAATGTAAAATAAATAATAATGGAAGTACATGATTCTTCGCCGCCTTCATCACCCAATCCATGGAAAGTGCGGATTATAAAATTTGTGATCTACCTGGTGGTGGGGTTTTTATGTGCTTACCTGTTCGGGCGGTTCAAAAACTGACCCGTCTATATATTTTATCGTTCCGCCTTTGAAAACTTCCTGTTCAACCAAAACTTTACAAGATGGAAGTACATGCCCACTCACATACCGCCCGGAAAAAATGGACACATTATTTCTGGGAATTCTTAATGCTGTTCCTTGCTGTGTTCTGTGGATTTCTGGCAGAATATAAACTGGAACAAACTATTGAACGGCACAAGGAAAAAGAATACATGCAGCTGATGATAGAAGATTTAAAAAAAGATACTGCTAACATCAATACCATGGTGGCGGGCAACCGCATTCTCATTACCGGGCTTGATTCATTGTTAGATTTACTATCAAATCCGCAAGCGGGACAAGACTATCAACGAAAACTATTTACATCTTCGCTGAAATATACTTACTGGTATATGCCGATCCAGTTTTCTGAACTCACTCTTTCACAATTAAAATATAATGGCGGGTTCAGGTTAATTAAAAAAAGGATTGTTGCCACCGGCATATTG
>JBKJLR010000317.1:0-6782 GCA_046596865.1 Chitinophagaceae bacterium | reverse complement strand
TATCAACAGTTCGTTTATTATCCACAAATTGATTGGCGGGCAACAGGATCGGGGTAAATTGTTTTGTACAGGCTATATATTTTCGTAATTTTCAGGTAGAAAATTTGCTATATGAATATTGTGTCGTCAGTTATTAATAGAAAAGGTGGCTTACCGGTAACCGTCTCCCCTGAAACCACCGTGGTGGAAGCATTAACAATCATGGCAGAAAAGAATATCGGGTCAGTAGTAGTAATGCAACACAAAGAATATCTCGGGATTATGACAGAGAGAGATTATTCCCGAAAAGTAATATTAAAAAATAAAAACTCTACCACTACCCTTGTTTCAGAAATCATGTCAACCGATTTACCTTCTGTAAAACCGACGGATAGTATTGAACATTGTATGCAGTTAATGACGGAAAAAAATATCCGTTATATGCCAGTGTTTGACAATAATATCCTGGTGGGCATCATCTCCATGAGTGATGTGGTGAAAGAAACAATACTGGCGCAGAAAGAAACTATTCATCAACTTCAAACCTATATCAACAGCTGACTTACTCATTCATTAAATATGCAGCGAAGCCCCGTAAGGCTTCGCTTTTTTTATATGAAGAGATAATTCTTGTCATCAGGCATTAACGATTAATTTCGATTATTTAGCATCCCCACGAAAGACTTATCATGATTCAATATTTAATCTCCCATATTTAGTTCGTTTCTTCTTCCTTATTTCTTGCTATTACCACCACTAAATCCTTTATATCTACCTGCATGGGCAATAATCCAATTTTTACCACCGCCCTCTTTCCTCTCAATTCAATTACCTCACCTACCTGGTGATTTTTTTTCATCTTTACTTTATCGCCGATACTTATTTTGCCACCAACCTCGTTGAACTTTGAATCGATATTCTTCTGCATCTTGCCTGCTATTTTTTTTTCATCTTTTTTAAAAAGCAGAGCTTCCATTTGCCTGATCACTTTATTCTTATTCTCTTCCTTCCTCCATTCTACCTGTATCTGTTTCAGCTTTCTTTCCATATCCTTCAAATAAATAAGCCGGTCTTCCGACACTCTATTCTGTTCTTTTAATATTTCTACCTGCTGGTGATGCTTTTCTTTATCCATTACCTGCTGCATTTCCTTCTTCACTTTTTCATTCTGCTTTATTAATTGATGTAACTCTTTTTCTTTCTTATCAAGCTCTTGTAAATCCTGTTCGGTTCGATTCAAAAGTTTATCCAGGCGAAACTGGTCTTCATCCACCAATTGCCTTGCCCGGTTAATGAGGTTTTTATCCAACCCTATCCTTTCTGCTATGGAGAAAGTGTAAGAGCTTCCCGGTTTACCAAGTAACAATTTATACTGAGGCTGCAGGTTTTTTTCATCAAAAGCCATAGCGCCATTGAGGATGCCGGCCGTTTTCCCCGCCATTATTTTCAGGTTGAGATAATGAGTGGTAACAATTCCAAATGCATGTTTCTTCGCCAGTTCTTCCAAAATAACTTCAGCGAAAGCACCACCAAGGTTAGGATCACTGCCGCTTCCCAACTCATCTATAAAAAACAATGTCCGCCCGTTTGCTTCTTCCATGAAATGTTTCATATGCAACAGGTGACTGCTGTAAGTGCTCAATTCAAATTCGATGCTCTGTGTATCACCAATATGAATCATCAGTTGCTTGAAAATTCCAAATTGTGAGGATGGATGCACAGGAACCAGTAATCCACTTTGCACCATCATTTGCAACAGCCCAATCGTTTTCATCGTAACCGTTTTACCGCCGGCATTCGGGCCACTGATCACTAAAATTCTTTTCGTATCATCTAAAGTTATAGTAACAGGAATGGTGGGTTTACCTGTTCGTTGATTATAGAGGTATAATAAAGGATGATACGCTTCTACCAAATGAACATGGGCTTTATCTGTAATAGCGGGATACTCTCCTTTTATTTCTGTGGCCAGCTTTGCTTTCGCCCTGATAAAATCAAACTCTCCCACTACAACATGCCAGGATGTGAGCAACGGAGCATAAATAGAAAGCTTTGCCGTCAACTCTCTTAAAATCTTATAAACTTCTCTTTGTTCATTACTTTCCAGTTCATAAACACTATTATTCAATTCAATCGTTTCTTCCGGTTCTACAAAAGCAGTTTTTCGACTATCACTTTCTGCATGTAAAATTCCTTTCACCGTTCTTTTTTGCTCTGCGAAAACGGCCAGCACTCTGCGGCCATTCATAAAACTCTCTTCTATTTCTGCAAGGTGGCCTTGCTTGTTTAATTTAGCAACGATCTTATCAAAAAGCCTGCGTAGTTCATTTCTTTTCCTGTACAAACTCATCCGGATATCCTTCAAATCTTCCGAAGCATTGTCTTTTACCTGGCCCTGCTCATCCAGCACATCATTGATCATTTCAGCAATCGCTTTTTCATAATAAGTGCTGCTGATAACTTTTGCCAATGCGGCATAAGCCGTTTTTCTTTCATTATCAAACCACCGGAATATATTTTCTATACTCTCCCCCAGTTTTCTAACCTGTTGTAAATCTGCGCCATTTAAGACAGCACCGGGAATAGATAGCAATTTTAATTCCTTTGAAAGATTCAAGACAGCATCATTGGGAAAATAAATGCTATTCGATATCAATTGCCGGTATTCATGAGTTTGTTTTAACTCCGTTTCTACAAATTCTTTGCGGGTATGAATACGTAGTTGTTGCGCTTTAGAACGGGCTTGATCAGTCTGGCAATAATTTGCCAGCAGTTCTTTCACCTTATTAAATTCAAGTTGATTGTATGCTGATTCAGGAAAAAGTTTCATAATGATACTAGCGAAAAAGTATTTTGTTTGACTAAGCCTGCAAAGGTAATTGTATTAATAAACCTTTTCCTTTCACATTTGTACTTACTAATGCTGTTAACAGTTTCAGAAAAAAAAATTATGCAACATAAATGACAAACTTCCGGGTTCTACATAACGTATTTTGTACGAAATTTACAAATTGTATTTATAATCGTATAGTATGAAAACAACCCTGACCTCTGCAATTCTGGGACTGACAACTTTGCTTTCTTGTGCACAAAAATCGCCTTCAACCACTAAAATAATGATGGATAATAATATGGAAACAAAAAATCAACAACCTCTCCCCGCTGTAGAAACAGCCACTTTTGCCAATGGTTGCTTCTGGTGCACCGAAGCCATTTTTGAGGAATTGGATGGTGTTATCAGTGCCACTTCCGGTTACACAGCTGGTGAAATTGAAAACCCTACTTATAAACAAGTATGCACCGGGCAAACCGGGCATGCAGAATGTTTGCAAATAGTATATGACCCGATGAAAATTACTTTTGATGAACTCCTGGCAGTATTTTGGGAAACACATGATCCCACTACATTGAACCGCCAGGGTGCAGATGCCGGCACTCAATACCGCAGTGGCGTTTTTTATCATACCCAGGAACAAAAAGAGAAAGCTGAAAAATATAAAGCAGAGCTAGATAAAAGTGGTGCATTTGATAAACCTATTGTTACAGAAGTAACTGCTTTCAGTAAATTTTACCCGGCAGAAGATTATCATCAGCAATATTATGAGAATAATGAGAATTCAAACCCATATTGTAAAATTGTAATCCGCCCTAAGCTGGATAAGTTCCGAAAAGTCTTTAAGGATAAATTGAAAAATTAGTTAAAAGCCGTTCGTTTAAAACCGGACGGCTTCATTCTTTTAATCTTACTCTCCGTAACTCAAGCAGGTTAAGAGCATTTGGTTGAAATCCATTCACATTGGGCTGCACTAACCTCACAACTTTATCATACCAAAGTGGTACCACCGGCGCATCATCAATCATTATCTGGTCGGCCTGCTGGTATAATTTATAGCGAAGCGAATCATTATCTTCTTTAATTGCTTTTTCAAATGCTTCGTCAAATGCCGCACTCTTATACCTGGTATAGTTCGGTGGCGCAGGATTTTTAGAATAAAACACTGACAGATAGTTTTCAGCATCGGGGTAGTCAGCAATCCAGCTTCCACGGAAGAATGCAGCGGTGGAACTGGAAGTCATTGTTAACAGCAACGCCTTTTGTACTACTTCTACCTGAACAGGTATACCGGATTCTTCTAATTGCTTTGCAATAAAATTGGCCATGTCTGCATAAATAGCAATGGTCAATAATTTTATTTTGGGTAATCCTTTTCCATCCGGATAACCAGCTTCCGCCAGCAGTTGCTTCGTCCTGGCAGGATCATAATGATATCCTTTCACTACCGATGTATCAAAAGATGGAAGCCCCATGGGCACAAAACCCGATTCAGCCGGGGTGCCCAATGAATTGCGGAGATATAAAACCATTTTCCTCCTGTCAAATCCGTAATTGATTGCCTGCCGGATTTTCTTCAACCGCATGGGTGAGTTTTTTACGAGACCATTGGTTGAATCAACCAATATGCCGAGGTACTCAATATTGAGATAAGGGTTTACCTGCAATTCAATTTTGCCCTCCCATTCTTTGCGAAGCGTTCCTTTCTTTGTGAGTACTTCATCTTTAAATGAGGCTTCTATATCGTTGATAAACTCCAGTTGCTTCTGCCTGAATAATAAAAACTCTGTGGCCTTACTATCGTAAAAAGAAACTTTTACTCCATCCACATAAGGCAACCTGTTTCCATCATCATCTTTTTCAAAATAAGCAGGATTCTTTTTTAATACTAATGCCTGCCCCTCTTCCCAGGCCACAAATTGAAATGGACCTGACCCGACGGGATGCCGGCGAAAATCAATTCCATATTTCTCCACTGCCTCCTTCGCCACAATAGAACAATATTGCATGGAAATAATACCCAACACCGGTATGTAGGGACGAAGTAGTTTTAATTGAAAAGTAGAATCATCAATTGCCTTAAACGGCTGTATCGTATCAACCTTACGGTTAAATATCCAGGAACCGGGGCTTGCCGTCTGCTTATCAATAATGCGGGAAAAACTATACTCAACATCTTTCGCCGTCAGTTTTCTTCCTTTTCCATTAGTGAATACATTGTCATCATGAAAGAAAACATCAGACCGCAAATGAAAAATAAAAACTGTTCTATCAGCAGAAACATCCCAGCTTTTAGCTAAGGAAGGAATAATATGAAGACTATCATCTATCTCCACCAGTGTATTAAATAATTGATGTGCCGCCCACATGGTTGACTGGCTTTTGGCAAACGCAGGATCAAGAGATGATATACCACTAAACTCATTGTAATGAAATATCTTCCCTTCACTGTTTTTCTTATTGTAACACGCCGCAAATTGCCCCGCCATAGCCACTATTACGGCTATTTTTATGCACCCGATAACTATCGGGTTACTTTTAACTTTCATCTTAGTTATCAAGCCTTAAATTTACATTAACAAAACATATCATCGTGAAATACGTTGTCCGGTCATTCTACCTTTTATATTTTTCGTTTTTCGCTTTTTATTCATCGTGTGCCCAGCCACTGAGTCAAAAAGGTAAATTCACTCACCAGGATACATTACGGGGAAGCATCACTCCGGAACGGGCCTGGTGGGATGTGGCTTCCTATAATATATATGTAGCCCCGGATTATAAAACAAAAACTATCAAAGGTTGGAACCAGATAAGTTTTGACGTCAACAGCGATGGAAAGAACAGGAAGATGCAGATAGACCTGCAGCAACCCATGGTGATTGACAGTATTATTTTTAATAAAAAAAAGATTAAAGCTTTTAAGCGCAATGGTAATATCTATTTATTAGATTTTGGGAACTACAAATTTATGGCGGCAAGGACGCTAGTGAAAAAAGACAAGGCGATACCGCTTCACACTGTTACTATTTATTTTCATGGTAAACCCCGGGAAGCGGTAAATCCTCCCTGGGATGGTGGCTGGATATTTTCTAAAGATGCCAAAGGTCGTCCCTGGATGACAGTGGCCTGCCAGGGATTGGGTGCCAGTGTCTGGTATCCATGCAAAGACCACCAGAGTGATGAACCTGATTTGGGAGCACTGATACAGGTAAGAGTTCCTGATACATTGGTAGCAGTGGCCAATGGAAAATTTTATTCAAAAAACGACCAGAAAGATGGGAGTATTTTATATACCTGGCAAGTAAAAAATCCGATCAACAATTACAATATTGTCCCCTACATCGGGAAATATGTTCACTTTTCTGATAATTATATTGGAGAAACAGAAAAGAACCTTTCATTAGATTATTGGGTGCTTGATTATAATTTAGAAAAAGCAAAAAAACAGTTTGGCCGGGATGTAAAACCCATGCTAAAAGCATTTGAATATTGGTTTGGTCCCTACCCTTTTTATGAGGACGGTTACAAACTGGTGGAGTCATCGCACCTCGGCATGGAGCATCAAAGTGCAACAGCGTATGGCAATCATTACCAGAATGGGTATCTCGGCAGTGATCTTTCCGGCACTGGCTGGGGATTAAAATGGGACTACATAATTATTCATGAAAGCGGCCATGAGTGGTTTGCAAATAATATTACCACGAAGGATATTGCGGATATGTGGGTGCATGAAGGATTTACTATGTACTCCGAAGCATTGTTTGTAGAATATCATTACGGTAAAAAAGCGGCGGATGAATATGTACTGGGCATCCGTTCAAATATAAGTAATGATAAACCCCTGATAGGTCCTTATGGCGTAAACCAGGAAGGCAGCAGCGATATGTATAATAAAGGAGCTAATCTTTTACATACTATACGGCAGGTAATTGATAATGATTCTGTTTTCAGAAAGATACTGAGAGGTTTG
>JBKJLR010000361.1:0-4078 GCA_046596865.1 Chitinophagaceae bacterium | reverse complement strand
CGTATGGATGCCAGTGGCACCGCTATACTTATTTTATCGCCAGAAGAAAGATTGCCGGATTATATCGATGGCGGATCAGAAGAAATAAAATTGCCATCCACCTTTAATCTTCCGGAGAAGCCACAGTGGTCAACTTTATTTATTGCGGCCGGCAAAAAAGACAAGGTGAATAAAATTGATATTGTTGGATTTCTTTCCAACAAAGGAGATTTAAAAAAAGAAGATATTGGGTTGATAGAAGTGAAGGACTTTTTTTCTTTTGTAGCGGTGAAGAAGATAAAGATCAGCGAGACACTCCGCCTTATAAAAGACCAGAAAATAAAGAATAAAAAAGTGAAAATTGCTGTAGCGAAATAAAACTGTTCAGTCATGCACTGACTTTGTGGAAATAAATCCACAGCAATCTATTAAAATTGAACTCTTACATTATTTCCGGGCCTTCATTACCACCCATATGATCACGGCAACAACTATAAAAATTAGTATAAAGGCCCACCACATTCCAGCTTTAAAAATGCCAGATATTACATTACAACCGGGTAAAATACTGAGAGCAAAAGCAATCAGGAAGAATAAAGGTGTTTTTTTCATTATGCTTAATTTAAAATCCCTAATAAAAATATCATGCCATAATTATTCTCCGGCACGATGTTTTGAAATAGAAAAGAAAAACAAAATGCCAGCTAAAACCACTCCCCTTAAAAAAGAAGCAGAGGTGCAACAAAATCCTGATCCGCACATAGACCAGGATTTTCCGGGCTTTCCTCATCTTCCCGCAGATAAAAAAAGCATAACACCTAAAACACCAACCGAAAAAAAATCAGCTGGTACCACTAAAAAGAAATCGAAAAAGACCTATGGCGGCTGATAGTTTTACAAGTTTTTCGCATTACAATGTAAAACGCAATAGTATCATTTGTTTAGGGGAAATATATTTCTACCTGATTATCCTCTGGTAAAATAATCCATTGACGGTACTTGCCGGACGGCAGCAAGCCTTTGTTGCAATATTTATCCCGTATATTTATTGACAAAAATAATTTTTTACAATGAAATTTTTATCCATACTTATTTTTACATTTGGTTTTACCTTTTGTTCTTCTTTAAAGAATCAATCGCAAAGCCCTGTTGCTGCCGGTAAAGAACAAATCAAAACCGGGGCTGACCAAACTGAAAAGTATGTGCCTTACCTAAAAGGAAAAAGGGTTGCTATAATGGCTAACCTCACTACCATCATTGGTAAAACGCATTTGGTTGACAGCTTAAAAAAGCTCGGAATAAATATTGTAAAAGTATTTGGCCCCGAACATGGTTTTAGGGGCAATGCCAGTGCAGGTGTGCATGTTGATGATGAGAAGGATTCTGCTACTGGTATCCCTATCATTTCATTGTATGGCCCCAAAAACAAACCCAGCAAAGAAGATCTGGCCAATGTAGATGTATTGATTTACGACTTGCAGGATGTAGGCTGCCGTTTTTATACGAACATCAATGCACTGGCCAGGCTTATGGAAACTTGTTATGAAAATGGAAAGGAAATACTTATTCTCGACAGGCCCAATCCTAATGGCTATTTAATAGATGGACCTGTGTTGGATATGAAATACGAATCAGGTATCGGTAAGTTTCCAATTCCCATGTCGCATGGATTAACGGTTGCAGAATTTGCACAGATGGCGAATGGTGAAGGCTGGTTGAAGGATAAGGTAAAATGCAGGATCAAAATAATTCCTGTAGCTAATTACAATCATGATATGCTTTACACCCTTCCGGTAAAGCCATCGCCCAACCTGAATACACAGCAATCTATTATGCTATATCCTTCCACTTGTATGTTTGAAGGAATTTATCTGAATCATGGCCGTGGTACCTATTTTCCTTTTACTGTATTTGGCAGCCCTTTCTTAAAAGGTAAGTATGATTTCTCCTTCACCCCTACCGGTATTAAAGGGATGGCTGAAACCCCTTTGTTTATGAACCAGGTTTGCTATGGCCTTGATTTACGGAATTATGATATTGATCTCCTGGTAAAAAGTAAACAGATCAACCTGCAATGGGTAATGGAATTATATAAAGCATCTCCCAATAAAGAGCAATTCTTTGATTCCAAACTTAGCAAAGAAATGGGACTTGTTGAATACCGGGTTGGCTCTGGTTTGTTCAGGCAACAAATCATTGATGGCAAATCAGAAAAAGAAATCCGTGACAGTTGGGAACCAGGTTTAAGTGAGTATAAAATAATGCGGAAAAAATATCTGCTTTATCCTTAATGCATTCATCTGTGAAAAAAAGGCAAGACTATATTTCCTGGGACGAATATTTTATGGGAGTAGCTTTATTATCTGCGAAACGAAGTAAAGACCCCAGTACACATGTGGGTGCCTGTATAGTGAATGAAAAAAATAAAATTGTAGGTGCCGGATACAACGGGCTGCCGATGGGTTGTGATGACGATGAATTTCCGTGGGAGAAGCAAGGTGAATTTCTTGATACAAAATATCCTTACATCTGCCATGCAGAACTGAATGCCATTTTAAACAATATCGGTATGGACCTGAAGGACTGTAAAATTTATTCGGCACTTTTTCCCTGCAATGAATGTACAAAGGCCATTATACAATCCGGGATAAAGGAAGTTATTTATCTCTCCGATAAATATGAAGGCAATGATATATTTAAAGCCTCCAAGATTATGCTGGATAAAGCCGGGGTGACATACAGGAAAGTGGATTCAAAACTCACCAGCCTGATATTGTCTTTTAAGGAAGCAGATGTTTAACAACATTTTCAAAAGATTTACGACCCCACGGGTTTAAAGGGGTGGCAATTATTTGGCGTTTCGGTTGGCTGGAGGCAAAAAATAAAAAACTATTATTTTGACGGAAGTTTTCCGGGGTTATTTAAATATTCAGCAACAACTTTTTCCATATCTACTGCCATCAGGTTGGCTAAAGTTAATAACCACATTAATACATCTCCAAATTCTTCTTTTGCATTTTCAATATCTCCGCTGGCAATAGCAGAAGAAAGCTCCCCTACCTCTTCATGAAACCATAAAGCAGTATGATAAACACCCCGGCTATTATCTGTTTCAAAATACCGGTCCCTTACAATTTTTTGCAGTGCTGATATTTCCATACTATTATCAATTTGTAATTACTGTTCTTTTTTTATCTCTTTCGGTACAGCCCGGCTCCCACTGTACAATTCATACTCCAGTAAACGACAATCAATAGTACTGGTATAAAATTCAATTCGTCGTTTAGCTTTCAACCCTATTTTTTTTGCAAGTTCAAGGTTACCTGTAAATACATAGCCCAAATATCCCCCGCATTTCTGTTTCATAAAATCCCCGATACGGCCATACGTTTCTTCCAGCTCTTTTACATCCCCCAATCGTTCACCATACTCCGGGTTTACATAAAAAATACCGGGAACGTTTGGTGGTATTTCTGTAGCCGCAAAATCACAAACAGAAAATTCAATCAGCTTAGCCACACCTGCTGCTATGGCATTCTGCTTCGCATTATCAATCGCCTTTACATTATAATCGGTAGCAAGGATACGAAGACCGGGTACATCAATAATTTGTTTTTCCAGCAAGGCATCTTCCTGTAAATAAATTGTTTCGTCATATCCCTGCAGGTGCATGAACGCATAATTATTTCTAAATAATCCGGGTCGCCTGTTGGTAGCAATCATAGCTGCTTCAATTGCTATAGTACCCGAGCCACACATGGGGTTTACAAATACGGATCGCCTATCCCATTTAGTAGCATAGACTGTGGCCGCCGCCAGTGCTTCCAGCATTGGTGCCTGTCCCGGAATTTTCCGATATCCATGCCTGCCCAATGAATCGCCGGAAGTATCAATAAATATTTCTGCATTTTCGTTTTTCCAGAAAAGGTTGATAACAGCCCCGGTAAGTGCCGACCCCGTTGATGGCCTTGTCCCTCTTTTATCCCGCAACCTGTCCACTACTGCATCTTTTACCCGGAGATTAGCAAACATGCTGTTATTAATGGTAGGATTGTTTACGTTGCTGGTTATAGAAAAATAACCAGGATCAGGTAAAATG
>JBKJLR010000309.1:0-3832 GCA_046596865.1 Chitinophagaceae bacterium | reverse complement strand
TTGCAACCCCAAGCCTAGGTGGCGAAATTGGTAGACGCACTGCCTTCAGGTGGCAGCGTTCGAAAGGATGTGCTGGTTCGAATCCAGTCCTGGGCACTTCTAAAATTTAAACCCTTGTCATTATTACGTTTGACAAGGGGTTTTCTTTTTTCGGGTCGGTTAGGGAACTATTAATTAATTCTTTTGGGGATTGGAGTCAAACCAAGGCTGTTGTATTATCGCAACTATTGAAGCGTAAAAAAGTTTTGCATAAACAACTCTAAATTATTGAAAATCAGGTAAACAATTTTTCCGTATTATAAAAAATCAATGTTCGTATATTCGACAATACACAAGTACCACCGCAATGCCTTGCACAAGGAAAAATCCCTTCGCCGCTTGAAGGCGGCTCCCGGTCTTTTTCTCCATAGCTATTACGGTGGTACGATCGGGATTTACTTGTAAATTTTATCGGGTGGTGAACTTTGTGCAAGCCACCTGCGGGGTACATGAGGATTTACGCAATGCCCCGATAAATTTCCACGTACCCACTGGTTCTCGCAGCTGCTTCGCTGAAACCTTTGGTTTCGCTTACGCATCTGCTCCACCCGTGGGCACTTCGTAAATCCCGATCGTTATATGCCATTTGCGAACAGCCTAAACATTTGACAAGTACATATCTGTTGCCTGACCGTCTATTAATTATCTGCACCTAGATAAAAATAATTTCTATGGTATACAAAACATCTCTTCTGCTTTTACTCTTATTGACAATAATAAAAACTGAAGCACAAAAATCGAAATCGACACCTGCTAAGGTTAACACTTCATCAGCTTCAAACCTGCAATTGCAGAAAAAGCTGGACAGCATCTTTTCTTCTTTCAACAAATCAACTCCCGGTATTGCAGTCACAGTGTTACAGAACGGAAAAGTAATTGCGAAGAAAGCCTATGGCCTGGCAAGCCTTGAATTCAACATTCCTTTCACACATAGTACAATTGTTCGTTTGGGATATTCAGTAGGAAGGGAATTTATTGCTATTACTGCTGTACTGATGGAAAAGGATGGAATACTGAATCTGAACGATAAGGTTCGGAAACATTTTCCAAAGCTTCCAGGATGGTCAGATCCGGTAACAATAAAAGACCTTTTAAATCACCAAAGCGGTTTTATAGATGAATGGGACGCTTTCCTTATGACGCAGGCAAGTATGGATAACAGGGTAGACAAATCACAATTTTTACGACTGCTGTATGATCAACCCCGCCCTGAGGTAGAACCCGGTAAGGGATACATGTACAGCAATTCTGATTATGGACTACTGAGGTTAATTCTGGAAAAAGCTTCAGGTGAAGATCTTGCAGATTATGCAAAAAGAAAACTTTTCATTCCGCTTGGAATGAGGTCAACAGGCTTTCATAATAATAAAGAAGAAGTAGTAATTGGTCGTGCATTTGATTATGTTCATCTCGGAGCCGGAAGATACAGGGTGGTGATGAGTGATAAAAGATCTCCCGGTGGAAATTATCACATCATTACCACGGCTAATGATTTGGAAAAATGGGCGGCTGCTCATAATAATCCTGAATCAGATATTGCAAAAGCCAAAAAACGTCTATTAGAAAAAGCAATGTTGATGCCCGGTGGAAGTAAGGATTACACTTTTGGATATAAAATAACAGAAGCCGGGGGAAACAGTACCATTTTTCATCAGGGTGTAGGTGGAGATACTTATTTGTCAAGAGTAAAGGATTTGTCCATTATTACAGTTGGTAATGCTAACAGCTTTAATATGGAATATCACAAACAGATATGGAATTATTTATTAAAAACTACTGCTAAACCTTTCATCAATAAAAAATTTATAAGAACTCCTGTTACGTATTCGCAGGAAGAACTAAAGGCTTTTACAGGTACATATATTGATGAGGATACAACTACATTTGAAAGCTTCACCAAGGGCCGTAAAAATATAGTTCATTTTACCATTGTAAATGATTCTCTCAAATGGCACTACTCCAATGGTGAAATGCACCCACTGGTTTACATCACTGACCGTGTTTTTAAACACCCTGATTTCGATACATATATTGAGTTCCTCCCAACTCCTCAGGGCTACAAATTGAGAACACATGTTTATCCTATAAATAAGGTGTTCAATCATATTAAAGATGATGTTGTGCTATGGCAGCCAACTAAAGAAACCCTGGCAACTTTTACAGGAAAATATTACAGCAAGCACCTTGATTTTTATTGGACAATTGTGCAGGACGAGCAAGGCAAGCTTGTAATTAAGAGACCAACTATAGCTGATAAATATCTTGACCCTGTAAGTGAAAATAAATTTCTGCTGGTATTTGATAATTTTGCGTGGGCGCCGCAGGAATCATGGGTGCAGTTCCATAAAGATGCCCAAGGGAAAGTAACTCATTTAACTGTTTTTCATGCACGATTGATGCATCACCGGTTTGACAAAGTGCTATAAAAATACTTTCTATGGCTTACAACACAACTTCACTACTATTTTTTGCCTTTGTTGGTCTTCGACAAAAAGCATCACGCCGTCGCTGAGTGTTGAGTGCGGGTCTTGTGGGTAAGCAAAGACACCTGCGACAGAAAGGTTAAGATATCTTTATCTTAGTCTTCTGTAATTAATGGCACCCATCAGTAACATTCACCAAAATATTACTTCGTAAATTTCTTAGTCATTGTTGGCAATCCCAAATTATAGTCTTTAATTAAGGAAAGATTTTATAAATGTCTTTTCGATGAACAAAACGAGCAAGAAGAATAGTAGAGTTCTCATAAAAGAATCCTAATCTGTAATCACCTATCCTGGTTCTATAGGCAGTTTTAAAGCCTTTTAATTTCTTTGTGTTGGGAATATTATCAAGAGAGTCTGCATTTTCCATTAGCTCTAATTATACGTATCAGTGCCTGCTTGACAGGTCTTGTCTTTACATCATCAAGATCTTTGGAAAATTTCTTTAAAAACTCAACTTTCATCAGGCGGACAACTTTTTCATTATTTCTGTACGGCCCGCCTTTTTTTTCTTATCAACCTGGCGCATCAATTTTGACAAACCAATATCTTCCACCTCCTCCTGGGTAATGGTTGAAGAGCCAACCCCTAATTTTTTAAGCAGGTCGGTAACGAATTTGAATTCATTATTATTTTTGGGGGTTATAACTAATGCTTTCATGTGACAAATATACTAAAAAAGGCACTGCCTGCAGGAGGCGGTTTAGCAATATGGCGGTGCGGCGAATATATTCTTAGCTTTTTGTTCGCTAATCGTCTTCAACCAGCCGACAAATAACGCCGGGTAATAGAATAAACAATGAACTTTTATTTATAAATTTAGCTTCTGTTACGGGCTGACGATTTCAAATACCGCCCCATCGCCCAGCCTACCGTTGTGCGTCATGCTAAAATTAGCTCTATCAAAAAGGCGATATGAAACATCAAATTCTGACACTACATATTATTGTTACTATTTTAGGTTGTAATAGTACTGATATGAGTTCTCCCAAACCCAGTAAAACTGAAACTTCAAATAAATATATCCAAGCCAACTATAAAATAGATTTAAACATTCCAACTGTAGGAATTAATAATTATACTTTAATTACTAATGACCTTCAAAGGGACAGCTTAAATGCTCGAGATATAATCAAAGCCAAAGTTATACTTCCTCTTGCAATGCAAAGGCATGACAGGATTTTGTTCGATAGCGTTCTTGCGAAAGATTTTATAAGCCAAGGTGAAGATGAGTTTTTTAATAGAGAAGAATATATACATGATCGTGTAAATGGAAAATGGTTAATATCCGACGTACAGTATGAAAATTT
>JBKJLR010000118.1:0-2522 GCA_046596865.1 Chitinophagaceae bacterium | reverse complement strand
ATATAATAAATTCAAGAATAAAAATTTTACTATCCTGGGTGTATCGTTAGATAAACCCGGGCAAAAAGAAAAATGGTTAAAAGCCATAATGGATGATAAGCTTACCTGGAATCATGTAAGCGACCTGATGGAGTGGAGCAGCCCGGTTGTTTCCTTATACAACATTACGGGCATTCCCTATAATGTATTACTTGATCCCGACGGAAAAATTATCGGTGAAAAATTATTTGGGGAAGCACTGGAGGAGAAGCTGGCAGAAGTGTTGAAATAGTTTTAAACCTTCAATTGTAAATCTGACGGCTGTTTTTTTTTCAATATTTCGGCCACACGGCGGAACATGTTTTTAATTTATACAAATAAAGTAATCAACTACCAGATTTGTATAGTTTATATCTCTTGCAATGTATTAATAAACCCCACGGAAAAATTATTTGGGGAAGCACAGGAAGAAAAACTTTCAGAAGTCTTGAAATAGAATTTATCAAAGAACTGACTACTACAATATTTTCCACACGATAGAAAAAATAATACCAATTACATTAAACGTACATATAAGGATTAATGTCAGGCTGAGTTTATCGAAGCCTTATAATCACCCTTCGATAAACTCAGGGTGACAGTGTTATTTATAAAAAAATCCCGGCTATAAAAGTAGCCGGGATTTTTATTTAAGATTTTAATCTTGTTAAAGATTAGTACAAAATGTTTATGGAGTATCCCAAAATACTCTATCCTGTAATGAAGCAGATTTTTGAGGAGGATGATTCGGGTTCAGGTCGATCTCAGATTGTGGATAAAATAGAGTCCGGGGAACGGCACCTGTAATTGCATTGGTAGGAACTGCCAATGTTGGATAGCCGGTTCTTCTCCAGTCTGTCCATGATTCAACAGGCACTCCAAATAAGGCTACATATTTTTCTTCAATGATTTGCTGAAGTTTTTGTGCATTGGTACCTGCCAATGTTCCATTAGCAGCGAGGTAGGCGGTAATGTTTGCTGCAGATACCCCAGCTTCCTGCATAGAAGCTGTAATACCATCCGTAAAGAAAGTTTGAGCTACGCCGGGAGCACCCATCAGTGCAGCTTCTGCACGAATAAATAAATACTCAGCATAGGGCAGTAAACGTTGTGGAGCTGCCCCGCTATAAACTCCTGAATTGGTACCTGCGCCTGCTGTAATTAAAGCACCCCGTAAGAAAGTATGGACCCGGCTATAGTTATTATTAGGAGTGGTGGGAATAGCGGTTACAGAAACCCCTACATATGCACCTGAACCTACAGGGAAATCAGTGAAATAAAAGGGCCTGCGGGGATCGGCTTTTGCATTCATCAGACTTACTATACGCTGATCGGCAAACAAATAATTAGGACGGCTAACTTCAAATTGTGAAATAGGATTCCGTGAATTAGCTACATCATAAAAAGCCATCTGGAAATTATCAGCATTAGAAGACATGAAAGTTATGCCTGGTGTGTTTACCAACGCCGTGATCTGTGCCACAGTAAAAGCAGGATCTTTTTTACTGTAATGGATCAGCAATCTCAAGCGAAGTGTATTAGCCAGCTTTATCCAAAAAGGACGGGCTGTAGCAAAGCTAGCATTGGTGTACATTACAGAATTAGTTCCAGGAGAAAGGGCACTGGTAGCTGCATTCATATCAGTTACCGCTTCTGTCAGCAAAGTGATAAGCTTTGGATAAATAACAGCATCATCTTCATAAGCAGGCTGTGTGTTGGCCGACAACTGCTGTGCTTCGGTGTAAGGAACGTCGCCCCAAACATCTACTACCTGGTGATAGGTAAATGCTTTGAGAATTTTTGCAACACCTACATAATGCGGACTGGCCCCTCCCTGTTTGATGATCAATTCCAGATCGCTTAATGTAGTGGCAAAAATACTCCCCCAGACATTATTCAGATCACTTCCGGTAATATTATAACGGCCGTATTCATACGTCTGGTTAGGTTGTGATGCGCCACCAGACATTTGTTGCATGATCTCAGCAATATATCTGAAAAGATCACTTCCTGCACTAAAACCAATATTTACCTGGGCAGAAGTCAGCAACTGGGGTATCGGGCTGTTGCTATCTGGAATTCGATCCGGATCCTTGTTTATATCCAGCAATTTTTTGCAGGAACTAATGGCAACAATTCCCGAAAAAACAATGGCTATTTTTAAAAAGTTGAGTTTCATAATAATAATAATTTTTAAATTAGAAGCTAAGTTTTAATCCTACACCTATTGTACGGGTTTGGGGCAGGGCATTGAATTCCAGACCTTGCGCATTACTTACACCCAGGGCATTTTGCTCTGGATCAAGGTGTGGATAGTCAGGAGCATTCAGGAAAAGATTTCTACCGAATACACTGAATGAGGCACTGCCAAAAGGAGTTTTGCGTAATATGCTGGATGGCACCATGTAGTCTATAGAAGCTTCTCTTACACGGAACCATGTTGTTCCATAAATAAATCCTTCAGCTGCTGCATATTTACCACTGTTACCAAAATAATCCTGTGC
>JBKJLR010000252.1:0-2717 GCA_046596865.1 Chitinophagaceae bacterium | reverse complement strand
AACCTCATCACTACCGGAAATGTGGGAGATATAATGATGGATGAAGATATCGTGGAACTCAGTGCCACGGACATCCCTGCTTTATCAGCTATCTTAAAACATTTTGGAAAGGAAGTGCTCATGGATGATAAAACAAATACGGTGCAGATCATTTTCCCGAAAGGAACAGCGAACATGGAGGGGATAAACCAGCATTGTTTTAATAATGGAGTGGTGCTGACGCAATTAGTATTAAGAAAAAAACGACTCGAAGCAAGATTCTTTGAACTAACAAATAACTAACTAACTCTTCGGCAGGTTCAGGATGACACTTGTTTTCATAATGAACCTTCAGAAGCATAACCAACCCATATGATGACGCTGATACGTACAGAATGGCTGAAGATGAGAAAGTATAATGCCTTTTGGTGGATCATTGGGCTAACGGCCCTGTCTTACCCGGGCATCAACTATATTTTTTACATGGTGTACGATAACATCACCAGCAATTCTTCACAGGCAGGACAGCTTGCCAAAATGGCTATTGGTAATCCTTTCACCTTTCCGGAGGTTTGGCATACGGTAGCCTTTTTCTCTTCCTGCTTTGTATTTATTCCCGCCGTAGTTGTTATCATGCTGGTTTGTAATGAGTACACTTTCAGAACTCATCGTCAGAATATTATTGATGGGTGGAGTCGCAGCCAGTTTGTAACCAGCAAACTGCTGGATGTCTTAATAATATCATTACTCATTACCATTTTATATACGGCTGTCGCATTAGTTACCGGTTTCGCCAACCACGAAAGATTGATCAGGGATACCTGGGGACAGGCAAAATACATCGGCCTTTTTGGTTTACAAACCTTTGCCCAGCTTTCTATTGCTTTTCTTCTTGGCTTTCTTATCCGCAAAGCTTTTTTAGCCCTGGGAATTTTTCTATTTTATTATATTGTCCTGGAGAATATAATAGTAGGATTTCTTACATGGAAAAAAAGTCCTGTCGGCAACTATTTGCCATTGGAGATCTCTGACCAAATGATACCCAAACCAGCATTTTTTGGTAAACTTGATATTGACGCTTACAATAAATCTATAGCCGCCATCCCGGAACATGTTATACTTACCCTCATACTTACAGCAATTATCTGGGCTATCTGCTACCGGGTAAACAATAGAAAGGATTTAAAATAATTTTTCTGTAAGGCTGGCAACAAGACGGGAATAAATTTCCCCAAAACACTATTCTTACTATCTATTTTCTACTGTTTTGCTAATTGGTATTGGGTTTGCTTTTATCCCAACATATCAGTTTTGAAATATCTATTCAGTAATTATAAAATCTGGTTATGAAACTTGTAGCACTCCTGGCAGTTACCCTTATTCTAATCAATATAAATGTTACGGCACAGAGTTGTACACTTAGTTGCCCTGAAAACGTAATAGTTCAGGCCGATAGTGGTAAGGAAGGTGCGATAGTCACTTTCCCTGCAGCAGCTTCTCTTGGAATTGGTGATTGTGGCACCATTACCTATTCCAAGCCTTCCGGTTCTTTCTTTCGCATTGGCTCCCATAGTATCATTGCAACAACTTCCTTCGGACAGAAAATTTTTTTTACTGTAACAGTGACAGATAATGAGCCACCGGTTTTATCTCCAATATCTCTTTCCTCGAATAAGTTATTGCCAACAAACAACAGGATGAAGAAAGTGGGTGTTTATTATACCGCATCAGACAATGCCCGGGAAGTAAACACAGTATTATCTGTTATCAGCAATGATACAGAATCAAAAAGCAGGGATTGGGAAGTCATAAATAATCATTTAATTCATCTTAAAGCTTCCCATTTACCTGATGGAACTCAAAGAATTTATACGATTACTGTCACCTCCACTGATGTGGCCGGCAATAGGACGACCAGGATAACAAGTATTGCTGTTTCAAATGCTAATACCGGGTTTGCGACAAACCATACGGCTGTTGCTGAAACGGTGGATAACGTAAAATAAATATTAATAGAAATAGCCATACCAGTATTTCTATAGTTGTAGTAACCGGCCGTGCCTTGTATTTTAATGGATTCTTCTTATAAAAAATCCCTAAAAGAAACTTTTTCCATACACTAACTAATATTTATTGAAGTTTACATTTCGTATGTTTGGGATATCCAGAACAAATCATTTATCGATAAATTTTTAAATAATCAATATGATATTTTTAAAAGCTCTCCCATTTGCAACTCTTTTTATTCTTAGCCAGGTAAAAGGGAATGCACAAACTTGTACACTTAGTTGCCCTTCTAATATTGTAATAAAAGCAGAGAGTGGTAAAGAAGGCACCATCGTCAACTTTCCTGCATTAACTCTTCCTGCAGAATGCGGAACAGCTACGTTTACCCCGGCATCCGGTTCTTTCTTTCGCCTAGGTTCGCACAGTATTATTGTAACTACTTCTACCGGGCAAAAATGTTCTTTCACTATCACTGTTACCGATAATCAGCCCCCGGCATTATCTCCCCTTACTCTTTCCAGGAGTTCGTTATGGCCGGCCAGTAATAAAATGAAAAAAGTAGCTGTGAATTATAGCAGTTCAGATAATGGAGAGAATGTAAAAACAGCCTTAGCTGTAAGCAGTAATGCCACCGATGGCATTAAGGATTGGGAAATTGTTGATGATCATTTACTCCGTTTAAAAGCAAGCAGGTTACCAGATGGCACACCCAGGATTTATACAATTACTCT
>JBKJLR010000237.1:0-3577 GCA_046596865.1 Chitinophagaceae bacterium | reverse complement strand
TGTAGTAGGACAACCGCTTCAATTAAATGCAACCGGTGGAGTAAATTATGACTGGATCCCTTCAACATATCTCTCCGCTGCAGACATTCCAAATCCTGTAGCGGTTTTCCCCGATCCGTCTATGGGAATCCAATATAAAGTGATAGCATTTAATCAGCAAGGATGTAAAGATTCTGCTTACCTGACCATCAAAGTTTTCAAAACAAACCCCATGGTTTTTGTTCCTTCTGCCTTTACACCTAATAATGATGGCAGGAATGATATTCTGCGACCCATAGCAGCAGGCATTGCAGACATCGACTACTTCAGTATCTATAACCGCTGGGGGCAATTGGTTTTCTCCACCAAAATAAATGGCAACGGCTGGGATGGGAATATCAATGGAGTACTTCAATCAACAGGCACTTTTGTATGGGCAGTGAAAGCAACCGATTACACCGGTAAAGCTTATTTCCAAAAAGGTACTGTTACGCTTATACGTTAGTATTATTACTGCACATCATTTTACGACACTTGTTTACGGTCAATTACTGTGAACAACTATTTCTGTAAAAAAATAATGTATAGCATAAAATTTGATAAGTATTTACATCTAAAATCCAAAACATGCCAATGCACTTTGAGAAGATGGTACAGTTTACCCGGTTGGTAAAAGCAGAAGGTCGTTTCCGGGAATTTAATTTCAGAAAACTAAGAAACCCCGCGGAAGAATTATTCAGTGTAAATGTTTGTAATGAACGAGGTGACCGCATTATGTTCAGTATGCAAAAACAAGAGAATGACTGGAGGATCATTCCCGGTGAATTACCTAAATGGATAGTACAAAATGAGAACAGCCTGAACGCAGCAATAGAAGATGAACTCAGAAACTGGTAATTTTTACCGGGAATCTATTTATCATTCTCCCTGAACCTTTTCCTGATAATTTCTAATTGCTCTTTATTAAGGGAAGATGTTCTTTTTAATACATCAACAAAGAAAGCCACTTCTTTTTCACTGGCCGGGCATCCGGTGTTATCGCCTTTTTCCGGGCCTTCATCTTCTTTTCGCATTTTAGAATCGGATAATAAATTTCCGTTTTTATCAAAAACCAACCAGAAAGGAATTCCCTGCTGGTCTCCATTATATTTTGTTTTTAGTTCAACCCCACCCGGAGTTTCGAGATTTTTTTTGTCCTTTGATTCATCTACTACGAGGTGAGTAATGACGTAGTTGTCATCAAATAATTTTTTACAGGCCTTATCATTCATGCTGGTATCCATACGGTGCCACCATACACACCAGGAAGCATGAAACATTACAAAGACATTTTTGTTTTCCCGGGTTGCTTTCTGAAAGGCTTCTTTCAATATTTCATCAGCCGATACAGGAGGAGCAGGCTGGGCATTTGCAATGGTGGCGGAAAGCAGGGCAAAAACTGCGGATACAAGAAACGATTTCATCAGACTCAAATTAAAATGAATATGAAAGATAGTTTAATAATTAAACCTGGGTAGTAATCAGAAATATAATACTTTGTTATTTGCTCAGAAAATAAAACCTTTGCGCCTCTTTACTGTTTAACAGGGCATACAAGCAGTTAGTTTAATCATTAATTATTTATTTTGGTACAGGCATATAATTTTCTCGCATCCTGGCAATTGTTTCCTGAAAAAGGAAGCTATGAGCATGGCGAAAGACCTAAAAGCGGTATTTATAAAATAGAAGCTGTGTCTGGCAAAAAAGAACTGGTCGTTTACCATAACTGGGTCACACTGGAGAACCAGGCTTTTTCTTCCACTTATAAGATCAATGCCGATGGCGGAATGAATGATTTTGATAGCCATGAACTTGCCGAGAAGGTGCAAACCGTTTTTCCGGACGGTATCAGTTTTGAAATTCATTTCTATAACAAAGGAGAAGTAAAGCTGCATGTGGTGCATGAGATTTTACCCAATGGATATTTAAAAATCACTCAGCAGGGCGCAAAGGAAGATGGAACCGCCTATATCAATTCCGAAGTCTATCATAAACAGTTAAGCGTACTACCCTATTCCGCTTCGGTATCCGGCGCTGTTATTAAAGCCACAGAGGAAGGTGTAATAAAACACAAAGCACTTACTGCAATGGAACAGCAGACCAATATGCAGCTGGATCAGATCCGCAAACAAATAGAATTGCTGGCATTGCAGGCGCATGAAATTCAGAAACGAAAAGAACTTTCGCTGACGATCTATAGCGCAAAGCTTTCCTTCAAACCGAATATTGGCCAGACCTATTATCTCTACGAAAAATTTGATGACAGCTTTATGCTCTCCCTGGTTTCTCCCAAAGAATGGGGCAAAAGCGGCCCTTTTAAAAATTTTGTAGCTGGTGTGCAACTGCTCGCCGACCATACATGGAAAGAACTGTAAGTAAAGAGCCAGGAGTCGTTAGTCAGGAGTCACTGATTGCATTTAACTTTGTCATTTCAATTATTATAAACAATAAATCTTTGAACCTTGACAAAACTCTCTGTCAACATCAACAAATTTGCAACTTTACGCAATGCAAGAGGCGGGAATAATCCTGATGTGGTAAAAACGGCAATTGATGTGCAACGCTTCGGGGCTGATGGGGTAACGGTGCATCCCCGGCCCGATGAACGGCATATCCGCTACGAAGATGTTCGGCAGATAAAAAAGATAATCACCACAGAGTTTAATATTGAAGGTAACTGTACAGAACAAAAATTTGTTGATCTCGTATTGGAAACAAAACCCACACAAGTAACATTAGTGCCTGATGCTTTAGGACAATTGACGAGTGACCATGGCTGGGATACCATAAACAATAGAGATTATTTGAAAGATATTATTGCCGTGTTCAAAAAAGCAGGTATCCGTGTCAGCATTTTTGTGGACCCGGATATTAAGATGGTTGAAGGTGCTGCCGCAACCGGAACGGACAGGATTGAATTATATACTGAAGGTTTTGCGAAAGAGTTTGGAGCCGGGAGCCGGGAGTCAGGAGTAGAGCCCTATATTGCTGCGGCTCTCAAAGCAAAAGAGCTGGGGCTTGGGATTAATGCCGGGCATGATCTAGATATGCACAACTTAAAATTCTTTAAACAAAACATACCCTGGCTGAATGAAGTGAGCATTGGTCATGCACTTATTTGTGATGCGATTTATCTAGGTTTTGAGAATGCGGTGCAGTTGTATAAGCGGCAGTTAATGTAACAGCTTGTACAGATTTGGGTTTATTACTTGCCAATACACAGGACACAAACTTTCATATAACAGAAATATTTTCAGTATTCAATAGCTTTACAAACAGCACTTCGGCGACACAACAGGTAATGTCAACGATTTTTAAATATACATCAAGCCATGAAAGAGCAACTAATTAACGAAAGAAAAAAGCTTCTTACTTCAATAGAAAAACTTTTAGAAGCTCCAATGATTTTCTTAGGCTTTGTATGGCTGGTTCTATTGGTGATTGAATTGATATGGGGCTTGAATAAGCCACTTGAGTATGCAAGCTTAACAATCTGGATTATTTTTATTATTGACTTTTTAATCAAATTTATTTTAGCACCGGTTAAAGTTGATTTTTT
>JBKJLR010000235.1:0-8683 GCA_046596865.1 Chitinophagaceae bacterium | reverse complement strand
CGAATTTCTGACACATGATTTTAATTACATTTTTTACCTCCCTAATTGATGATAAAATTTAATACGATATACTATTTACTTTTTATCCTGCTGGTTATGGGTGCCTTTGCCTCTATGGCACAGAACAGTTATGGATTAAAGATAATGGGAACTGTGGCATTCGTATTCGGATTACTTTTCCTTATTGAATTGATATCTGTGCTTCAGGAAAAAGGCAAAACGGATATATACAGATTAATAGAACCAGCCTGCCTTCTTATACTTTCAGTCATCTTTGCACTCAGGGTATTTTATATACATTTTTCTTTTGTTGAATTGTTGTTTGTGATTGCAGGCGTCGTGCTGATGCTGATCTATACAAGAAAAATGATTCTACGCTACCGGAATATGAGACCCAAAAACAATACGCTGGCAATGCTTATACTTGTATTCCATCTCAGTATTATTCTATTCCTTGTTTCATTGGTAATTGTTCCCTTTTCACAAAAAATTTCGGAGATCACAGGAATTATTGCTTTTATTCTACTTCTGATTTTTATAATAACAGGACTTTTCAAAAAGGATTTGTTGGTTGCAGGTGAAATTGTTTCTCCTCTTAAGATGGTCACTCATTTTAAAGATCATTCTATAATCATTGTCTCACTCTTTTTATTATTCTCTCTCTATGTAGGATTTAATAAAGCCGGCTTGATACCGGGAATTTATTCAGATGAATTTCCACAGGCCTATTATAAACTGGTAGAGGATGCCGCATCGAAAAAGGAGAAACCGCTAGAGGGTAGGTACAAATACGAAAAATTTAAAGAACAGTATGGCCTGTTTCTAAAGCATAATAAGATCAACGATTAAAAATTCATATTGATAATTGAATAAATCCCCAAAACGCCATAACAAAAATTCATAATTGGTTAGGTTTGTAATTAGACTCTGAACAAAGCATAATTTTATAAAAATAGCAATTTAGCATTTCATGATTCATCATCTGCTATTGCTTTTACGGCATCAGATAATTAATAAATATTCAAGGCTTTGCAGATTATTTGTAGTTGAGGTGATTCCGGAATTAAACAATCCAGCAGAAATAACTGCTAAAAGACTGATACTGACAGGGGTTAAATATTTCTAACCTTAATGTAACTTTATAAAATAATAGTAATTTAGTTCAATTTAATTTTTAAATTGCATTAACAAATTTTTTTACTATGAAAGAATATTCCAACCAGGGCCAATCCGGTGAAGAAGATGTAAAACTTCCGTGGAAAACGGAACTTGAAATAAAAGATCTTATAAAGCCCATTACTTTAAGGAGAATAAAAATTTTCCAGGGTTTGGGGATTTTTATTTTATCACTGGGATTACTCTTTTTTGTATGGTGGATGTTTGTAAAACCTCCTTCGGGCCAGCATATTGTAAAAGAAATGATCAGCGCTGCCGGGGGAATGGATCAATGGAAAAAAATTCAGGACGGTAACTTTGTCCGAACTCATCACTTATATGATGAAAATGGAAAAATCATACACCAATCTGAAGAAACTTTTTACTTTAAAAACAACAATGATGGTCATCAGCTCTTAATTAAGTCAAAAACAAATGCTGGTGACAATGTGATAGTGGGTCATGATAAGGCAGGATATTGGGCTTCTTTAAATGGAAATGAAGTAAATCCTGCGCCGCTGGCCAAAGACCTGGAATTTATGTGTGATGATGATGGTTGCTCTCCACTTTGTTCCAGTGAAATGGCTCTTTACCGTATGTCATTTCCTTTTAAATTAACCGACCCGGGCGTCAAGGCCCGCAATGCCGGTACTGCAATATTAAATGGAGAAAAGGCAATGCTGCTGGATGTAACTTTTGATCCAAAAGTCGGACATGACCGCTGGGTTTTTTATGTAAGTCCTTCCACTAAATTGATCCGGAAGATAGAACATTATCCAAGTGTAAAAGATAATGTGCACCCGGAAGAAATTTATTTATCTGATTTCAAAAATGAAGGAAATATTATGTTGAGCCATTCCAATAAATATTACAGAAGCAACGGCAAAATTCTGGAAGAATACCTGATTTCAAATGTAAAATTCAATTCTTCGTTAACGGCTGATTTTTTTAAAAGACCCCAGCAAGTTAGCATGCTGAACAAATGAACAGGAATCAAAATTACCTTAGGGAAGGTTTGTTGACCGTCCCTTTTTTATGCCTTTACTTTTTTCAACAAATCATCCGCCAACTGGTTTATAGCTTGTAAAGCCGGCGAATGATCAATAGCATCCATATCTAAAGAACCGCCTTTATCAGCTTCTGAAATAATTGAATCAAAAGGAATAACAGCTATCACCGGCAAATCCGTCTGGGCGCAAAACTGCCGGATAGCTTCCTCATCTTCTGGATTTTTTACCTTATTGGCAACGGCGACAATATTTTTTATTTCAAGTTCTTTTCCCAACCGCTGAAAACGGGCTACAGCTTCCATGGAACGATAATACGGCTCTACCACACACAATAAAACATCTACATATTTTGAAGTCCCTCTTTTCATTTGTTCCAGCGATGCTTCAAGATCTAACAGTGTTACCTGTTCACTTTCTTCCAGCGCCGTGTGGATTATTTCCCTTACCGTGGTATGAATGCCACACATGCATCCGGTAGCGGCATGCTCCGGCTGACCAACTGCTACTAAAGTAACATTGTTGCTGGCCTTTATCCCATACACATCCATTACTTCGGCCAAGGGTACTTTTAGCTTAGCATATTTTTTCCCGTCTTCTTTTTCATACACTTCCAGCAGTTTCGAAGTGAGGGCCTTAGGCATAGCAGCTTTTGGATCTACACCAAGAGTGAGTGCCAGGTTAGGATTGGGGTCGCCATCAATAGCCAGTACAGGTATGCCTTTATTGCCTAATGTGCGGCATAATAAACCGCTGATAGTGGTTTTTCCCACACCACCTTTACCGCATACCGCAATTTTCATTGTTTAATGATTTACAATGAAGTTAATTGTTTTTTACCTGGATACCTGTAAACCAAACATGAAATTTTCCGTCTTTTGATTTATGCTCCTGTGCAATCTGCAGTCCGTTAAAATCTTTGTAGTTTTCCCAGGTTGTTATTATTGTAGGCTCTGCCGCACCCCCCTTGTGATACATCCACTCCTGTATATGTTGGCTACTGTCTAAAAATACATCGTACATATCACCTGGGCTAAAGCCATCATTGTTATTATATTTTGTTGTGATCTTATGCAGGTTTTTCCCACTGATTGGTGCAACCTTTATATTGCTGTCCAATAGTTCAAAACCATTGTCCCAATCAAGATGAAAAGGGTACAGCAGCCAGTATTCATCGTTCGTAAAACGGGCATTGAGCTTTTTCAGATCCTGAGTAGCCGTGTCATATCTTTTAAATTTTATCCGGCTGCTATCGGTTATAAAAACCACTTCATTGGTCTTCGGAAACCACTGCCAGTGACGGGTGGATGCCGCCGTCGTATCCTTCTGTACATTAAAGATAAATTCAAGCATTTGTACATTTTTAAAATTGTCAACCCCATTAGCTTCTGCAATCTGTTTAGTTAGATTTTTTTTAGAAGACGGCTGATTACAACATTGTAAAAAAATAATGCAAAGCAAAAAGAAAACATATTTCATTTTAAAAAATTAAGTTTATTGAAAGTTTACCCATGTTAAAAATAAGATTGTATAATCAGAACAGCTTAAATGCTTTAATGTTTATTATTAATTAAATCAGCTTAAAAATTTTGTTGTTTAGCAGGATTTTCAGTTTAACTTGAGACAATGATCGCTGAAGATGCACTCCATATTGTAAATGATTGGATAAAAAAGTATAGTGATACTTTTTTTGATTACCTCTATACAAGGGTAGGGGATAAAACGGGAGCAAAGGATATTTTGCAGGAAACTTTTATTGCTGCCTGGAAAAACAGCAGCAGTTTTAAAAACGAATCCAGCGAAAAAACCTGGCTTTTTTCAATTTTAAAAAATAAGCTGATGGACCATTATCGCATGCAAACCAGACTAATGACCAGCCTGCCTGACAAAAGTCATTTTTTTGATGAAGCAGATCACTGGACTGAAAAAGGGGCGCCTAAGGTGTGGGAGGATGCAACTCCGGCGCTTAATAAAAAAGAATTTTACATGGTATTGGAGCAATGTAAATCCAAATTAACCAAACTGCAACAAAAAGCTTTTACGATGAAATACATTGACGAACAAGAACACAAATTTATTTGTAAGGTTTTACAAATTACCACGTCTAATTATTGGGTTATTATTCATCGCTGTAAATTGCAGTTAAGAAGTTGCCTGGAAAAAAATTGGTTTTTAAATTTTAAAAAATAAAATAACTTTTTATGATTACCTGCAAACAAAGCACAGAATTGGTTATTAAAAAAGAACACAAAAAACTTTCTGTAAATGAAAATTTACAATTACTGTCCCACATGGCAGTATGTAGTTTTTGCAGGTTATTTCAAAAGCAAAATTCTATTATTAGCAAGGCTCTTTATAAAAGTGATAGCACAGAAATATTTCATCTTACTTCGGAAGAAAAAAAAGATTTGTTTCATTCTGTTAAAAATATAATAAATGAATAAACCTCCCTATTTGTTTTTTCCCGATTGTTGATGACAATTTATACCTAACAAATCTTTAACGAATTTCTTTAGCTTCGTTGTAAGGTTTTTTAAAATCTGCCGACTAACTTATTATAAAAACTTAATAAAATGCAAGTAAAAACTATCTTAATATGTCTTATTGGTATCATGCCGATCCTGGTTGGCTGTAGTAAAACTTCCACTGTGAATTTAGATGAAATGATAAGCGTAGACGGCAGTCTTAAATTTGCCGGCACGTTTAGAGGATATGGATCAGAAGGAGTTAGTGGCCAGGCAAAGATCTATCTTACTGATAACAAATACATGCTAAAATTAGAAAACTTCAGCACCAGCAATGGGCCTGATCTTAAAGTTTATCTTTCTACAGCATCTTCTCCTGCAGATTTTATTTCGTTAGGCGGTTTAAAATCAACCAATGGAAACCAGGTTTATGAAATAAGTGGTATGCCAGATTTTACCAGGCATAAATTTGTGCTTATACATTGCGAACGTTATAATCACCTGTTTGGCAGTGCGGAGTTAATGAAATAAAATGCCATTACATCTTTAATATTCCTTTATTCGTATATATACTCTAAACTAATTTATGATGCGGTTATTTTTTCTTAGTACGGTTTTAACTTTTATATTGATTTCCTGCGCCAATACCCAAACAAATAAAAAAATGGTTATGCAGGAAGATATGCCCGGAAAAAGCATACAGGAAACAGCTTATCCTATGCAATTAACGGATGCAGAGTGGAAAGAAAGGTTAACTCCTGGGCAATATAATATTCTTAGGGAAAAAGGTACAGAGTCTCCGGGTACGGGTAAGTATGATCACTTTTATGAAAAAGGAACTTATTACTCTGCCGCATCTTTACAACCGGTTTTCAGTTCTTCAGCAAAATTTGATTCCAAAACAGGATGGCCGAGTTTTTCTGAAGTTATTAGTAAGGATGCGGTAAAAATTATACAGGATAAAAGTGAAGGAATGGTTAGGGGTGAAGTGGTTGACAGTAAAAGCGGATCGCATCTTGGTCATTTATTTGATGATGGCCCGGCACCAACTGGCAAACGTTATTGCATGAATTCGGATGCACTTATTTTTGTTCCGGAAGGCGGCAAACCCCCCACCAGTTCAAAATAAAATTGATAAACCAGAACCTAAAAAAAATTGTATGAAAAAAATATTAGTAGTTTTTGTTTCTGCCTTTTTGATGATTGCTTTATTTTCCTGTGCACAGCAGGTGAAAAAAATGCCAAATGATAAAAAGCCTACAACAGATGTTTCAAAACTCAGCCAGGCTACATTTGCCTCCGGCTGCTTCTGGTGCATGGAAGGAGTGTATGAAAGTGTTAAGGGTGTGCAGGAGGTTGTCTCGGGATATGCAGGAGGAAAAGAGCCTAATCCTACCTATGAGCAGGTCGGTTCTCATACAACAAACCATGCAGAAACCGTAGAGGTTTATTATGATTCATCGATTATATCCTACGCCACTTTATTAAAAGTTTATTTTGCTTCGCAGGATCCTACTCAGGTAAACGGACAAGGCCCTGACCATGGGGCATCTTACCGTTCTATTATTTTTTACAGAACACAAGAAGAAAAAATGCAAGCTGAAAAATACATTATAGAAATACAAAAAAATTATACTGAGCCAATAGCAGCACAACTTGTTCCTTTTGAAAAATTCTGGAAGGCAGAGGATTATCACCAGGATTATATACAACACAATCCAAACGTGGCTTATGTTCGTGGTGAAAGTATTCCACGTATCAAACGATTTCAAAAACAATATCCTGACCTGATAAAACCAGATCATAAATTGTAATAATCTCCCTATAAAAAGTTCCAAAGTTAAATACCATAGCATGAAAAAAATAATTCTTTCAATTACCTGCCTTATTATAGCAGTAACTATTCTGGCGCAAAAGGCCCCTTCACATTTGCAATGGGATAAGCTGTTGAAAAAATATGTGAATGCAGCTGGGTTAGTTAATTATAAAGGCTTTCTAAAGGATAAAGCTGACCTGGATTCTTATCTAAAATTACTTAGTGATAATGCCCCCCAAAATAGCTGGAGCGAAAATGACCAAAAAGCTTTTTGGATTAATGCCTATAACGCAAATACTGTATCACTAATCTTACAGCATTATCCTGTAAAAAGTATAAAAGATATTGCCGGTAAGATTTATAAGATCAATACGCCATGGGATATAAAGTTTATTACCATTGGCGGAAAAAAGTATGACTTGAATAATATCGAACACGGCATTTTACGTAAAAAATATAACGATCCACGAATACATTTTGCATTGGTTTGTGCCTCAATTTCATGTCCTCGTTTGCAGGATGAAGCCTATACGTCAGCAAAGCTTGATGCGCAGCTAGAAGATGCAGGAAAAGAATTTTTGAATGATAAATCCAAGAATAGTATTACAGTTGCAAAGGCAAACCTGTCCAAATATTTTTCGTGGTACAAAGGGGATTTCACAAAGAATGGTACACTTACAGATTTTATTAATAAATATTCTCAAACGAAAATAACCGGGGATACTAAAATAGGCTCCCTTGAGTATGACTGGAATTTGAACGAACAGAAATAATTTTATTACCAATTCAACTTACAAAAAATGAATTATTTTTTATTGATACTTTCCATTTTTTCACTGAATAATTTTAAAATAGCTGATAATCCCGGGAGAGAATTACTTAATAAAACGATTGCCTATCACGACCCAAAAGGCAACTGGTCAAAACTTAAAGTAAGGCTCTATTTAAGCACCAGCAGCAGCGATGGAAAAGAAAATAATTTTGAGTTGGAGATGGATAATAAAACAGGGTATTTCTGCCACATCAGTCATAAAGATGGTAAAGAAATTGTGAAGGGTTTTTCAAATGGAAAAGAATTTTTCTTAGTAGATAGCAAAAAAGATTATACTGAAGATGATAAAAAAAAATATAGGCTAAATAGTGAAAGTGTAAAAGGCATTAGAAATTTTTACGGCTATTTATACGGGCTTCCGATGAAGCTTACAGATGCAGGAGTGAATGTGGACGGCACAGTAAATAATGAGGAAGTGGATGGGAAAACTTATCCGACGATCCATGTCAGCTATGATCCTGCAGTAGGAAAAGACAATTGGTTTTTTTATTGTGATCCACAAACAGCAGCATTAAAAGCTTATAGGTTTAACCACGGTACTCCCGAAACTGGTGAGTATATTTTGCTGGACCAGGAAATTATTGTGAATGGTGTCAAACTTCCTAAAATAAGAAAATGGTATATGAATAAAGATAATAAATACCTTGCTACTGATAATCTCATTAAAGCGGAGAAATTAACTTCTTACCGCAATTAGTGTATAAGAGTTAAATATAGACCTGGTAAGATCAAAAATTGAGAAATGCCACAGCACATCGTCATTATCGGGAATGGAATTGCAGGTATCACCTGCGCAAGAAATATCCGTAAGCAAAGCAATGATGACATAACCGTTATCTCTTCCGAAACAGAACATTTTTATTCCCGTACTGCCTTAATGTACATTTATATGGGGCATATGAAGTATGAACATACCAAACCTTACGAAGACTGGTTTTGGGAGAAGAACCGGATAAAGCTGGTAAAAGATCATGTCACTTCCATTAATATTAAAGGCAAACTACTTTTATTGCAAACAAAAGCCGTTATCCATTATGACAAACTGGTGATTGCTACGGGTTCTGTTTCTAACAAACCAAATTTTCCGGGAATAGAATTAAAAGGTGTTCAAAGTTTATATGGCATGCCCGACCTGGAGTTGATGCATGAAAATACTAAAGGTATTAAAAAGGCTGTGATTGTTGGTGGCGGACTAATTGGTATTGAAATGGCAGAAATGTTATTGTCAAGAAATATTCATGTAATTTTTTTAATCCGTGAAAAAGCTTATTGGAACAATATTTTACCGCAAGAAGAATCTGAAATGATATCCCGCCATATCAAAGAACATCATGTTGATCTAAGAATTGCTACAGAGTTGAAAGAAATAAAAGGCGATGGAAATGTAACCTCAATCATCACCAATAAA
>JBKJLR010000231.1:0-2843 GCA_046596865.1 Chitinophagaceae bacterium | reverse complement strand
GCTTTGTGTCTACCTACAATAACAACAATAATAATTTATACTGTCCTTCTGCATCTTTTTTTAATCTTTAATGAGTTCCAAACCTAATTGGTCATTGGCGGAATTATAAGTCAACTTGTAGGTATATTTTCCGCTTTCCAAAATTGTCTCACCTGTGTAGTCATAAGGTTTTAAATAATATGTCTTGTTATTCATTGTCAGCCTTACCCAAGAATAACGATACAACTTAGCAAAGGTTTTGTAATCGGTTTTGGCATCAATATTTACTTGTCCAAAATTATAAGCATTTGGTCCAGGGTTGTCAGAAAGTGTACCTGATGGGTCAATAGTACAATTATAAAAAGTCCAAGGGGTAGAATTAAAAATTCTTAGGTCAGCGGTTGTTGTGGGTGTCACTGGTGACTTATCTTTTTTGCAGCTTGTCACTGTCGTCAGTCCCACAAAGATGGCTAAAAAAAATATTGTTCTCTTCATATTTGTCCTGACAACTTTTAGAAATGAAACGTTGCTTGAGAAAGTGACGCACAACAATCAGGGCTTTATGCAGGTGGGGAAATAGAATTCCGTCTGCCCATAACCGCTGATGATTGAAGAATAAATGTACAAGTTAAGTTACAAAATATCAGCGATGCTTGTCAAGCCCAAACCACAGCCTGGATTTGTAAAAATGTTGATTTGACTTCCTTCAAGCCCCACTTGCATAAAACCCCTTGTTAGAGACTGTTTTTCTTCTCGTCACAAGTCACTACTTTTTGTCTGCTGTAAATTTATTCCCGTCCACATCTTTTAAAAAAGCGATAAGGCTAGTAAAATAATTCTGCTGGTCGTCATACATACTTAAGTGTGATCCATTTGGGCACAAGTAAGTTCTACTATTAGGAATAAGTTGTCCTTCTCTTTTCATATCTTCTGGGTTCATTTCATCATACATGCCACCAAGCACAAGTGTTGGAACTTTGATATTGGGCAATCTATCCCACATTTCCCAATCTTTAAAATTGCCTGTAACATGAAATTCGTCCACACCCTGCATTTGTATATAAATTGAATGATTTGCTTTCTTGAATGCTCTCAATAATGGCTCAGGCCAATTTGCAACTGGCATACGGCAAACATTACGAGTATATAGTTTATTCATCAATAAATCCTGGTATACAGGTGATTCATAAAGGCCACGTTTATCTAATGAATCATAAGTTGCTAATTCTTCTTTTGAGAGAAATTCATCCTTTTGCTTGTTACTATAACTTACGTAACTCTTAACTCCGGCGGTCATATTAGATAGTACGGCACCTTTTACATGGCTTTGATATTTCTGTAAATATTCCATTGCCAACATACTGCCCCACGAATGACCCAACAAATAAAAATTTTCTAAGCCAAGACCCTTTCTCACTTGCTCTACTTCTTCTACATAGCGTGGAATATTCCAAAGAGAAGTATCTGTTGGAATATCAGAATTTCCAACGCCCAATTGGTCGTAATAGTAAAATTCAATTCCTTCTTTTGGCAAAAAGTCTTCAAAGCATTCAAAATAATCGTGGGTAAAACCTGGCCCACCGTGTAAAAGCAATACCTTAATTTTTCCATCGCCAATTTTCTTTGTCCAAACATTATACTTCCCGTCAACTTGTATCATTTTACTACCACCTGTTTTCATTACATAGTTTGTGTCCTTTACATTTGAGACTAAGGCATTATCAACTGTTTTAGGTGATTGATTGCAAGAGCAAATGCAAATTGCAATAAAGAGAGGGACTATTAAATTTCTCATTTTTATTATTTTGATTCAAGTTTTAGAACTGACATGCAAAATAGCTGCTAACTCTGTAATTTACGAAGCTCCTGGCATAAATTAATGCTGATAACCAACAGTAATCTGGGCCAGCTATTTTACCCAAACCCTTTTCTCATTCGCCGCTATCATCTTTCCTATTGGTATTATCCTTTCACTTAAAAGAACTTTTACTTCTTCCAAACTCTCTTCATTCACACTTATCAGCAATCCCCCATTCGTCTGCGGGTCGGGCAGCAGTGTAAATGCTTCCATCACATTCACTCCCCTTCCGGCCGGGTCATCCGGGAGGGCCTTTTCAAATTTTACTTTATCGCTGTAGCTGCTCCAATTGCGGGTAGTGGCATCGGGGAATATGCGTTGGACAATATATTCTTTCACTCCTGCGGCAATAGGTAGTTTATCATAATAAATTTCTGCACTCAGTCCGCTGCCTTCCGCCATTTCAATTAAATGACCAAGCAAACCAAAACCAGTTACGTCTGTCATGGCGGTTACTCCTTTTATCTTTCCCAACTCCTCGCCTATTTTATTTAGCGTTGTCATTTGCTCAATCATCAACGGCAAATGTTCTTCTTTTAATAATCCTCTTTTTTGTGCAGTAGATAAAATGCCAACTCCCAATGGTTTGGTAAGGAATAAATAATCGCCTTCCTGTGCCGTGTTGTTCTTTTTTATATTTTCTATCGGCACAATGCCTGTAACAGCTAAACCAAATATCGGTTCCTGCGAATCTATACTGTGACCGCCTGCTAATGGAATACCTGCTTCAGCACAAATAGCTCTTCCTCCCTCAATTACTTTTTGCGCTAAATCAACCGGGAGCTTTTCCACCGGCCAGCCAAGTATTGCAATTGCCATCAATGGCTTTCCGCCCATGGCATACACATCACTAATGGAATTGGCTGCCGCTATTCTTCCAAAATCAAAAGCATCATCAACTATTGGCATAAAGAAATCTGTAGTAGAAATTAATGCCATGCCATTGCCTAAATCATATACGGCTGCATCATCTTTACTGTGATTACCAACTAATAATTTATTATTG
>JBKJLR010000046.1:0-11064 GCA_046596865.1 Chitinophagaceae bacterium | reverse complement strand
TGTCATTGCAATTTGCAGATATCAATAAAAGCAGTGCCTACTTTGTAAAAAAGACCTTAAGGAAAATATTACGTACCGCTAATAAATACACCCGTTACAGTGGCTTGGCAACCGTAGAAATTGAATTGCTTACTTATTTTTGCAGCACCATGAAAGAGTTAGATATTTCAATCCATAACAACCCGGTACTTTCTAATATTTTTCAAAATCAGTTAAAAAAAATTAATAAAGCAATGAGCACCTTACATGAAGATTTACAATACGATTATCGCAGAGAAATAAACAAATTATAAAAAGATAAAGACCATTGTTTTATTTGAGAGATTCAATTACGGAATATTACCTGATCATCATCGATCAGAATCAATTTACAAAAAATATTATTGTACTTATTAACTTAACTTAGCTGTAAACTGTTTATGCCCATCAGCGACCAATTTCGACTTAATGATAAAGTAGCCATCATAACCGGAGCCAGTAAAGGGATTGGCAAAGCCATAGCCAGGGCATTAGGCCAGCAAGGCGCCAAAATAGTAATTTCCAGCCGAAAACAGGAAGCAGTAGATGAAACGGTAAAAGAATTTTTGGCAGAAGGGATTGAAGCCATTGGTGTTGCTGCACACATGGGAGATGAAATCCAAATAAAAAATCTGGCAGAACAAACAATTAATCATTTTGGCGGAATAGATATTGTTGTAAATAATGCGGCCACTAATCCCAGCTTTGGCCCGGTGTTGGAAACTGACAACACTATGTTTGATAAAATCATGGAGGTAAATGTAAAAGGACCCCTGGCTTTATGCAAACTGGCTTACCCGGTGATGAAACAAAAAGGAGCCGGCTCAGTAATTAACATTAGTAGTATTGAGGGCATTACTCCCGGGTCAGGTCTGGGATTATACAGCGTTAGCAAAGCCGCCTTGATTGCACTCACAAAAGTATTGGCAAAAGAATGGGGCCCGGATAATATAAGAGTCAATGTTATTTGTCCGGGTCTAATTAAAACAAAATTCAGTGAAGCTTTGACTAAAAATGAAAAAATTCTGAAACATATATTGGCCAAACAGGCATTGCCACAGGTAGCCGCCCCGGAGGATATCGCAGGCTTAGCTTTATTTCTGGCATCAGAAGCCGCTTCATTTTGCACCGGTTCTGTATTCACTGCCGATGGAGGATATACAATTTAGTTTTTATGGTAGACATTTTTGCAAGTGAACGTTTAAAAAGAATTTACCCCGAGATAAAAGCATTTGTAGAACAAGAGCTTTATCCGGTTGAATTGGAATTGCTCCATTTGCCTTTCAATAAAGCAGCAGTCATTCTGCAAAAAAAGAGAGTAAAAGCAAAACAGATGGGCTTGTGGGCACCGTATTTATCCGAGAAGGATGGGGGGCAAGGGTTAAGCATGATTGAATTTGCACAGCTAAGTGAGCTAATGGCCACTACTCCTTTTGGCCACTATGTTTTTAATTGCCAGGCACCGGATATTGGGAATATTGAACTAATGCACAAACATGCTTCGCCCTTCTTAAAAGAAAAATACCTGCAGCCATTAATGAAAGGTGAAATAAGAAGTTGTTTCTCGATGACGGAGCCTGAATATGCCGGTTCAAACCCTGTTAATATGGGAACCACCGCCATACTTGAAGGCGATGAATATGTTATTAACGGCCACAAATGGTTTACTACCGCGGCAGATGGTGCCAGTTTTGCCATCGTAATGGTTAATACAAATAATAATGCATCCCGTTATGAAAGAGCCAGTATGATACTCGTACCGACGGATAATAGCGGCTACCATTTAAAAAGAAACATTTCTGTGATGGGAGAAGCAGGTGAAGGTTATCAAAGTCATGCAGAAATCGAATACACAAATTGCCGGGTGCCGGTATCCAATCTAATAGGAAAAGAAGGCGAGGGTTTTTTATTAGCGCAGGAACGGTTAGGCCCCGGCCGTATACATCATTGTATGCGTTGGATAGGTATTTGCGAAAGAGCTTTTCAATTGATGTGTAAAAGAGCGGTGGAAAGAGATATGGGTGATGGCACCATGCTGGGTCATAAACAAACCATTCAAAACTGGATCGCTGAAAGCCGTGCAGAAATCACAGCCGCAAGATATATGGTGCTGCATGCTGCCAATAAAATGGATACCGCCGGAAGCAAAGCTGCAAAGAATGAAATATCAGCCATTAAATTTTTTGTAGCGGATATTCTGTTGAAAGTACTCGATAGGGCCATTCAAATACATGGCGCATTAGGAATTACAGATGATACACTTTTATCTTTCTGGTACCGGCACGAACGGGGTGCCAGGATCTATGATGGCCCCGATGAAGTACATAAATCTTCATTAGCAAAAGCTATTTTAAAAGAGTATGGATTAAAAATATAATCCGGTGCCCCGTCACACGATGAGTAACTATTCTAATAATATTGATAACCCCGTAGCAGCAAGAGAAGGCGAAGCTCCCGACACGAATGCACTTAGAAAATATTTATCCTCCTGCTTACCGGGTTTTGAAAGTGAACTCGTTATTCAACAATTTCCGGGTGGTTATTCCAATCTCACTTTTTTATTGAAAACGTCTGACAAAGAATATGTTTTACGTAAACCACCCAACGGGGCCAATATGAAATCGGCACATGATATGGGGAGAGAGTTCAACGTTTTGAAAATATTAAAGCCGGTGTACAAACCTGTACCTGCACCTATTTTATTTTGTGATGATACAGCTATTATCAGCTCGCCTTTTTTTATAATGGAAAGGGTTCGGGGAATTATACTAAGAAATAAAGCACCCAAAGGTATAGACCTGACTCCCGAAATAATGAGAACAATTTCCACTGCTGCTATTGACAACTTAGCTGCGCTACATTCGATCGATTTAAAAAATACCGGCTTAATTAATTTGGGCAAACCTGTAGGCTATATCCAACGACAGGTAGAAGGCTGGATAAAAAGATATGCTGCTGCCCAAACCGATCCTATTGAGGATATGGATAATACAGCTGAATGGATGCAGGCAAACATTCCCGCCGATGGGCCTCCGGCTTTTATCCATAACGATTATAAATATGATAACCTGGTACTCGACCCTGAAAATTTAAATTCCATTATTGCTGTATTGGATTGGGAAATGGCAACAGTAGGTGATCCTTTAATGGATCTTGGTACATCTCTTGGCTATTGGGGTGAAGCGGCAGAAAATGATGCGCTGAAACCATTTAATTTGACATGGCTTCCCGGCAACCTGACACGGGAAGAAGTAGTGCAACGGTATGCCGTCAAAAAAAATATACCAATTCCGGATATGCTGTTTTACTATGTGTTTGGCTCTTTTAAAATCGGGGTGATAGTACAACAGATATATGCCCGGTACAAAAAAGGGTTTAGCAAGGATGAAAGGTTTGCATGTTTATTGCAAGTGGTAAAAGCCTGTTCAGCCAATGCACAAAACGCCATCCGCTATAAACGACTCAGTCATTTCTATTAAAAAAAAATCGCCATCTAAAATAAACTTATGCAACTTAAATTAACGGATATCAAAAATGTATTGATCCTTGGCAGCGGAACATTGGGTCTTCGTATCGGGTTACAGTCAGCTATCAGTGGGTTCAACACAACCATATACGATATTGATGAAGCAACATTTGCGACGGCAAAGAAAATACAGGATAGCATTCTCAAAAACATGGTTGAAAAAAAACTGATCACCCAGGAAGAAGCAGGATCTGCAACAAGAAGGATCACCTTTACTACCCATGCCCAAAAAGCCGCAGCGGAGGCTGATTTTGTCAGTGAATCAGTGGTGGAAGACCTGAAGCTCAAAAAAAAAGTATGGGCAGAATTTGCAGAACTATGCCCTTCCCATGCAGTCTTTACTACTAATACCTCTTATTTAATGCCCTCTTTATTTGCTGCAGAAACCGGGAGACCGGAACAATTTTGTGCATTTCATTTTCATGATGTATTTATGGCCAATGTGGTGGATGTAATGCCGCATCCCACCACGGCAAACTGGGTGGTTGACCTGTTAATGGAGATGGGAAGAAAATTAAATCAGACACCCGTCTTTGTAAAAAAGGAATCACCAGGTTATATTTTTAATGCCATGCTGGTAGCATTGATCGGTGCTGCAGGAGCATTGGTTACTTATGATATTGCGAGCATTGAAGATGTTGATAGAAGCTGGATGGGCAACTTTAAAATGGACAGGGGGCCTTTTGGTATTTTAGATGTGATAGGGCTTGAAACAGCCTGGCATATTACCAGTTCATTACCTGATGCAAAAAGTAAAAAGTTTGCAGGGTTGCTAAAAACTTATGTTGACGCAGGAAAATTGGGCATAAAAACCGGCGAAGGGTTTTATAAATATCCCAATCCTGAATTTCAGCAAAGCCATTTTGTAAATGGAGTGGAATAAATACATTTCTAAAATAAAAATATGACAAAGCAATATATAAGCATGGAAAACCTTCGTTTTCTTCTGTATGAGGTCCATGGTATTCAGGAGCTGCTACAATATAAACGTTATGAACATATTGGCGGTATTGAAGAAATAAACTTGTTGATCAATGCAGCTAAAGATATTGCAGACAAAGAAATGTATCCTTTTTTTAAAGTAATGGATGAAAATCCTGTTGTTTATAAAGAGGGGGAAATTCATTCTCATCCCCAATTGAAAAATATTTTTAAAGCCGTTGCGGACGCAGGTTGGTTCAGCGCCACTTCTGAGTTGGAAAATGGTGGAATGCAATTGCCTTTCACTTTATTTTCGGCTGCTCACCTGATTTTTGAAGCGGCTAACAGCAGTGCCCAGGGCTACCTTGGTGTGTCTACCGGTGCAGTAGAGCTGATAGAATCATTTGGCAGCAAAGCTTTGAATGAGGCTTATGTGCCCAATATGTTTGCAGGTAAATGGCAGGGAACGATGGCCCTTACTGAACCACAAGCCGGAAGTTCTTTATCGGATATTACCACTGCTGCCAATCCAACCGGGTATGATTATTATGAAATAACAGGTCAGAAGATATTTATCTCTGCCGGTGAGCATCAAGCCTGTGAAAATTTTGTTCATCTTACCTTAGCCAGAATAAAAGGCGCCCCAGCCGGTACAAAAGGCATTTCATTGTTTATCGTTCCTAAATTTATTGAGCAAAATGGCGGGCTGCAGGATAATCATGTACTCTGTGCAGGTGATTTTCAAAAACTAGGACAACGGGGTTATGCCACTGCACATTTAATTTTTGGGGAAAACGGTATAACCAAAGGATTTTTGGTAGGAGAAGCCAATAAGGGTTTGTCATATATGTTCCAGATGATGAATGCTGCCCGTATTGCAGTCGGGCAAACAGCCGCAGCAGTCGCCTCAGCAGCTTATTATGCTTCGCTATATTATGCCAATGAAAGACCCCAAGGCAGGCATATTGCAGGAAAAGATCTTGCTAAAGAACAAACGTTAATCATTAATCATGCAGATGTACGGCGGTTATTGTTACAGCAAAAATCATTTGTAGAAGGGTCATTGAGCCTGGTCAATGAGTGTTTAAAATATTTTGACCTGCAAAAAGTAACCGAAGGGGAGGAGAAAGAAAAAATGTATTTGTTGTTGGAAATTTTAACACCCATTGTAAAAACATATCCATCTGATGCTGGAATTGTATCTGTAAGCAATGCATTACAAGTGTTGGGTGGCTATGGCTTCACTATGGATTTCGATCTGCAGCAATATTACAGAGACATCCGTATCATGTCTATTTATGAAGGCACTTCTGGTATACAGTCTTTAGATCTTTTAGGAAGAAAAATACCGATGCAGAATGGTAAAGCCTTTCAATTATTAGTGACAGAAATGATGCAGATCATTTATTCTGCAAAAACATATCAGGAACTATCTCCGTATGCTGAAAAATTGGCTGCTTCCGTTGACTTATATACAACAACACTGCAACATTTACAGCAATTTGCAAAGCAGGGGGAAGTTGAAAAGTATTTAGCCGATGCCAATTTGTTTATGGAATTTTCAGGTATTATAACCCTGGGATGGCAATGGTTGAAACAGGCCATCATCGCACAGAAAGCATTGAGGGCTGATGATTCATCAAAACAAAGTATCGCTTTTTATGAAAGTAAAATCGAAACCATGAAATTTTTCTTTAAATATGAACTACCAAAGCATATGGCCCTCAGCAATACATTAATGAACCCGGAAATGGTTACTATAAAAAAGGAGAAGGAAGTGTTGATGTAATCTTGCTTTAAATTGAATCTGCAACCGTCCAATTACTGTTTATTCGTGGACTTGCTCACTCTCCATATCACATTACTTGCATCATCTGTTACCAGCATAGAGCCATCATCGAGAATTGCCACACAAACAGGTCTTCCATACACTTCGCTTTTTGAAGCATCAGCAATAAAACCAGTTAAAAAATCTTCCGGCGCACCGGATGGCTTGCCATTCGCAAAAGGAATAAATACAACTTTATACCCTGTCAATGCGGAACGGTTCCATGAGCCATGCTGACCCACAAATGCACCTTGGTGATATTTAGCAGAGAAAGATTGCTTGTTATAAAAAGTTAAGCCAAGTGATGCGGTGTGTGAACCTAATGCAATGTCCGGAACAATGGAGCTGTTCACAAGATCAGGCCTTTGTTCATCTTTCATCCGGGGATCTTTATTTTTACCGAAGTACGAATAGGGCCATCCATAAAATCCCCCTTCTTTTACACTGGTGATATAATCGGGGACCAGGTCATCGCCCAGTCCATCTCTTTCATTTACCGCTGTCCATAAAGTTTCGGTACCCGGGGCCCAATCCAGTCCAACAGGATTGCGCAAGCCACTTGCATAAATTTTTTCCCCGGTGCCATCAGGATTTATTTCCAGAATATTAGCTCTTCGTACTTCGTTGTCCATTCCGTTTTCGCCTGCATTACTACCTGAACCAACTGATATGTAAATTTTATCCTTCTTCTTATTGGTAATTATATTTCTTGTCCAGTGATTATTATATCCACCCGCAGGAAGAGAAAGCAGTTGTTTTCCTTCGCTTTTCAGATATGTATCACCAGCGTTGTAGTTGAATTGAAGCAACCCGTCAGTGTTGGCCACATAAAAATGATTATCCAGGATCAGCATACCCAAAGGTTGATTCAATTTTTCTGCAAAAACATGACGGCTTTCAAAAACACCGTCTTTATTATTATCCCTGAACAAAGTGATGCGGTCGGCACTATTGCCATAATTCTGTGTTTTGATCTTTCTGGAAAGTTTTGCACCTAACTTTTTAAGACCTTTAAGTTTAGTATTTGACTCTGCAACAAAAATATCACCGTTACTTCCAACATAAATCCACCGTGGGTTATCCAATCCATCCGCAAACTTTGAAACCATAAAGCCTTCCGGTGCTGTAGGAGTTTTGCCATTTTTCCATCCTATTACTTTACTGAAGTTGCGGGAAGATTTTGTCGCAAAAGGAACCGGCAAGCTATCAGCCGGAGAAACCGTGGAAATAATAGTTTTTTTTACAGCATTGTTATCCGAAGCTGTATTACCACAGGCAAATATTATAATTATAAAGAAAAAAGGGAAGATATTTTTTCTCATCGTTATTTAATTTTTGTAAAATTAATTGCAGCTTATCCAACAAAATAACATCAAAGTTCTAATTCCCTTAGTGTCATTCTTATCGTTTTCATACCAGCTTAAATGAAATCAATAAGATCTTTATTCAATTTATCTTTTTCGGTAAACCATAAGCCATGTGGAGCCCCTTCATAGATTTTGAAGATAGAACCTTTGATGAGTTTAGCTGATTCTTCGCCGGTAGGTTTTATAGGCACCGTTTTATCATCATCTCCATGTATAATAAGGGTCGGGACGGTTATTTTAATTACATCCTTTCTAAAATCTGTCGAGGAAAAAGATTTAGCACATTCAATAGTGGCAATAGGAGAGGCATCCATTGCTTTATTTAAGGCATTCATTAAATAAGCTTCAGCAACAGGGCTTTTCGCTTTCCCAGCACTATAAAAATCTTTATTGAAACCCTCCAGGAAGGTGGGCCTGTCTGCCGTCATTGCTTTGCCCATCTTATCAAATATTTCCTGTGGTACACCATCAGGATTATCCGCAGTTTTGAGCATATAAGGAACAACAGCACTTATTAAAACTACTTTTGCAACTCTTGCTCCCCCATACAAAGAAAAGTATTTAGCAATTTCTCCGCCGCCCATTGAAAATCCTACCAGGGTAACATCAGTAATATCTAATTCGTCCAATAATGATTTTAAGTCACCAGCCAGTGTATTGTAATCATACCCACTAAACGGCCGGTCTGACTTGCCAAAACCTCTTCTGTCATATATGATGCATCGCAGATCATGTTGTGGCAATTGAGTAACCTGGTATTCCCACATGGATCCACTTAATGGCCAGCCATGTATAAATACAACAGGTTTTCCTTTTCCAAGATCTTCATAATAGATTTTTACAGGCTCATTACCGTTTTGAGCTGATTTAATAAATGGCATACATTAAAAAATTAAAGGTGATTTGAAAAAATATTACTAAGATTATTTATGAAAGAGAAGATAAAAGAGAAGGTTTAATGAATCAACGTTGAATTTATATTTAATTAAACAAACAACCCTGGCTGTGAGACAACCCGGGTTGTAATGTATTTATTCCAAATCCAAAATCTGTTACGAAATACGAGGATATTATTGTTAGTGTAATTATCTTAAATACAATTCCAATTCTACTCTGCGATTTTGAGATCTGCCTGCTGAATTGACATTTGAAGTCATAGGCCTTATTTTTCCATAGCCAGCAGTAACAATTCTGCTTTCCGCTACACCTTTACTTAAAAGATATGATTTTACTGCATCTACCCGGCTTTCAGAAAGAGTATTAGCATTCTTCTCAACAGCATCAGTATGGCCTCCTATTCGTAAATTATAATCCGGGTATTCGTTCAGAATATTTGCTATTTCATCCAACATAGGATAAGAAGAAGCTTTTACTAAAGCATTTGCTGATTCAAAGTTGATGCGACGGGTAGCAAATTGCAAACGTTTTGGTGCTTCTTTTTTCATTACGGGACAGCCGTTGTTGCTGGCTTCTCCAATCACTCCGGGACATTTATCATCAGCATCCATTACTCCATCGCCATCCGTATCTGCAGGACAACCACCAGCATCTACTTTAGTTCCCATTTTTGTATCAGGACACTTATCCTCCGAATCTATCACACCATCTTTGTCACTATCGGATGGACATCCACTGGCATCAACTTTAATACCTCTATTTGTATTAGGGCATTTATCGGAAACATCCTGAACCCCATCACCATCTGTATCCGGACAGCCCATAAACATGTCCATGCCTTTGGCATTCGGACATTTATCTTTTGAATCCTCAATTCCATCTCCATCGCTATCTGGACATCCTTTAAACCTGGCGAGACCTGGTACATCGGCGCACATATCATCATTATCACTAACTCCATCTTTATCTTTATCCTGGCAGCCATTCATATCTGCCGAACCTGGAATAGTAATACACTTGTCTAAGTAATCAGCTACGCCATCCTTGTCTGTATCTACGGGGCACCCTGTGCCATCTACCATCACACCCGGAGGAGTAGAGGGACATTTATCTCTTTTATTTTTAACCCCATCTCCATCACCATCTTTTTTCATATCAAACTTAGAAGGAGCAGCTGGATCATTCTGGCCATAGGCAGTAGAAAAAGCGGTTACAAAGAAAAAAGCCGTGAGCAGTTTCATTATTTTATTATTCATAATTATTTTTATTTAATTTTTAAATGGGTCCAATAACCATGATGAAATTATCTGCTCACGGCGAAAAAATGTGTTACTGCAATTGTTGATTTCTCTTCTCTTACTAAATATTTACTCCTTTAATGGAATTTAAAACACCAAATGCTTTTAGTAACCAAAGAATAACAACAATAACAACAACAACATTCAGGATGCTTTTGATTTTGCCATCCATGGGTATATAGCTGTTAATAAGCCATAGAACAACACCCACAACAACGAGAACAAGTAAAACGGTAAGTAGCGGCATAATGTATAGTTTGGAATAGTCTTAACAAAACATGAGCCACTTTTTAACATAGTATATCTTTTGAGAAGGATAGGAGGAATAATTCCAGTTTGTAATTCCTAAGCATTAAGTGGGAAAAATATTTCCCACCTTGGTAGGAAAAAAAATGTGGTTGCTTTTTAATTAAGTGTTGGATTTATGAATGCAGAAGTGGAAACACCTGATAGGTTAGGTTGTCGAATATCGATTCGATTGGTAAATAAATAAAAAAAATATTGATTAACAGGGAGAATGGCCTTGTTATTGAGAATAAGTAAAATATTATTTTAAGCATTATAAAAAAATCTATGAACTTTAAACCAAGTATTTTAATAGCGGCAATTTTTGTGACAGTTACCACAAATGCTCAAAAAGTAAATTTGGGTATTAAAGGTGGATTAAACGTTTACACAATTCATAATGATAATAATGCAGATTATGATGCAAAAACCGGGTTTCACCTGGGCTTGTTGGGTCATATTCATCTTTCCCGGCAATTGGCTTTTCAACCAGAACTGCTTTACTCTGCGCAAGGTGCAGAATTCACCAACTCTGGAATTAATACCAAAGTAAAACTGGGTTACATTAATATCCCTCTAATGGTGCAATATATGTTCAACAACGGCTTTAGGTTAGAGGCTGGCCCACAGGTTGGTTTTTTAGTGAATGCAGAATCAGAAACCAATAATATTTCTACAGACATTGGAGATAATTTAAATACTGTTGACTTTGCACTGGGTGTGGGTATCGGGTATCTACACCCAGCATCCGGTTTTGGCGTGGATGGCAGATATAATTTTGGCCTGAGTAATATTAATGAGAGTGGTTCAGTAAAATCAGCCAACAGGGGCTTTCAATTGGGTGTATTCTATCTTTTCAAACATAAATAATTACATAGTAAAATAAATCACACAGGACAGATTGCCGGTCAGGATTTATTTTGC
>JBKJLR010000315.1:0-14098 GCA_046596865.1 Chitinophagaceae bacterium | reverse complement strand
CTGATGGAATAAAAACGAGATCTGGTTGTATTTTTTTATTTAAGGTTACCAACTCTTCTAATATATCTTGTCTTTTTTCTGAAAATTGCCTGACTTCAAAATCATACAATATAATTTTCAGAAAAAAGACAAGATATATTAGAAGAGTTGGTAACCTTAAATAAAAAAATACAACCAGATCTCGTTTTTATTCCATCAGCGTCAGATATTCATCAGGACCACCAGGTAATACACACAGAAGGATTAAGAGCATTTAAAAATAGTTCTGTACTTGGTTACGAACTTCCCTGGAATCAGAACCAGTTTACCTCAACATTTTTTACTACCCTTTCTAAAGAGCATATTGATCAAAAGATAAAAGCAATTAAAGTATACCAATCCCAATCTCATCGCAATTATATGCAGGAAGACTTTATTCGTTCATTGGCTAAAGTGAGGGGGGTGCAGTGCAATAGTGAATATGCAGAAGCATTTGAAGTTTATAAATTGATCAGTTAAACTTACCAGCCGATCTTCTCTCCAAATTTTCCTAATCCAAAATATTCGTTGAGTTGCATATTCAACCCAATCTGGTTAAAAGCCGTATTACCCTGGTAATAGGCCCGGGCATAGCGGATTTGCAGTTTGCCAAGCAATACTCCTGCACCAAGAGAAAAACCGTTCAGACCATTGGTAGTATTTCCAATACTCAATTCTCTACGTCGTAAAAAATTGTAACCGCCCAGCACCTCTACCCTGTCACCAATATAAACAGTGGTAGCAAGAACAAAATGATTAATAAGGTTTTCAAATGAAAACTTCTTTTTACTTCCATTGTCAAACCCGTTATCATTATTAAAAGAGGTGTCATTATAATTAATATCAAACTGGTGAAGCCGCTGGGCGGTGAGGGAAAAACTGAATGGTGCTTTTGCCAAACGTTTCGTTATGCCAACCTGCAAATCAAAGGGCAAATCATCCGGGTCAGTACCATCATACTTCTTTAGTTGAGTCCCCATATTTTTTGCTACAAGAGAAGCAGAAAATAGTTTAGAGGAATCATGAAACAAAACCCCAACATCCATCGCTATTCCGGTGGAGCTATATTGACCATAGTTTGAACTTATAAGCTTTAGTGTTGCACCGTAATTCCAATTGTCTAAGTAGCTTCTTGAAGCTGATACCTGCATCACCCAATCCGTTGGTCGGAATTTACCGAATACATTTCCTGAAGCATCTGTTTGTGAAGTACTGCCGTAATCAAAATAATTAAGTCCACCGGAAAAATTGGTGTTTAATTTTTCATTCCTGTAGCCCAATGATAAATGATACACTTTGATACCACTATAAAAATCATTGAACACGGCATTCATTTGTGTGTGCATAGATGGTTTTAATAATGCCGGGTTATTGAAAACCAATCCCACATCATTGGAAGTCTGAGAAACATTTACTCCACCTAAAGCAGTTAGTTGTGGAGTATTGGATAGTTTAAGGAAATTAAAGACAGAATTGCCGCCGAGGGTTTGGGCATAACCCTGCGCATTGAAAAATATCAGTAATATGGTAAATCGAAAATACAAAACACAACGAAAATACTGCTACGCTGTAAACTTAGACAAGATTTGTACCGGGCAAATTGATTAAAATTTTAAAAGCCTGAAAGGCTGATATGAATATAGCGAAGCGAATGTAGTATTTGATAGAACCCCGAAGGGGTGAAATTTCACCCCTTCGGGGTTCTTAGGTCAAAATATTTTATTTCTATATTAATCACATCCATTCGGGATTAAAAGTAAATCACCCTTTGATTTTTGCAAGTAAAAAATACGTTTCTATTTATGAATTGATAAACAAAGATTACTTCTGAAGGCAAAACTTAGTAGTGCGCCTATGTAAGGTGCAAAAAAAATCCTCCCTTATAAAAGAGAGGATCTCTTAATGCCCCACCCTGAGGCGGGAGCAAGCCTTAACAACCAACATCATTAATAATGACAACGAAAAAGAAAGTTGGTTGTGTAATATCTAAAAAAAAAATTAACTAACCAATGCCAGTTCAAGCACCTGGTTCATTGTTTTTACATAATGAAATTTGATCCCTTTGATAAATTCGGCGTCAATTTCCTGCACATCTTTCTCATTTTGCCAGCAGAGGATGATTTCTTTTAATCCGGCTCTCTTGGCTGCCAGCACTTTTTCTTTTATTCCACCTACCGGCAACACCTGCCCTCTTAAGGTAATCTCACCGGTCATAGCCAGAAAAGGTTTTACCCTTTTGCCTGTTAAGGCAGAAGCAATAGCCGACATCATCGTAATGCCTGCACTGGGACCATCTTTTGGCACAGCCCCTTCCGGCACATGGATGTGAATGTTCTTCTTTTCAAACAGTTTTTTATCAAGCTTATATTTAATTGCATTTGACTGTAAATAGGTCAATGCCGTGCTGGCACTTTCCTTCATCACATTACCAAGATTACCCGTTAATTTCAATTCGCCTTTGCCATCGCTCAGGCTGGTTTCGATAAATAAAATCTCACCGCCAACATAAGTCCAGGCGAGACCTACCGCCACCCCGGCCATATTCGCCGTTTTATAAATGTCATTACTGTATTTTGGCTTACCTATCATTTTTTCAATATCCTCTGCAGTTACCGTAGCTTTCAACTTTCCTTTTCCTACTAACTGCCTGGCCTGGTAACGCATAATAGAAGCCAGTTGCCTGTCCAGTTCTCTTACACCACTTTCTCTTGTATAGTCCTGTATTATTTTTTCCATCACCCTATCCCCGATCTTAAAATTGCTGCTCTTCAACCCATGCAGTTCTTTTTGTTTGGGAAACAAGTGGCGTTTGGCTATTTCCATTTTTTCTTCCACCGCATATCCACCCAGGTCAATGATCTCCAGCCGGTCTCTTAATGCCGGTTGTATATTCTGTAAATTATTTGCTGTGGCAATAAATAATACTTTACTGAGGTCATACTCCAACTCAAGATAGTTGTCATAAAAAGTATGGTTCTGTTCCGGATCAAGCACTTCCAGCAACGCAGAAGACGGGTCTCCCCGAAAATCACTACCCACTTTATCAATCTCATCCAGGATCATCACGGGATTTGATGATTTTACTTTACGAATGGATTGTAAAATTCTTCCCGGCATAGCTCCGATATAGGTCTTCCGGTGTCCCCTTATCTCACTTTCGTCATGCAAACCACCCAAACTCAGACGGACATATTTTCTCCCGATAGCATTTGCAATGCTTCTTCCCAACGATGTTTTACCAATACCCGGGGGGCCGACAAAACAAAGTATCGGGCTCTTCATATCACCTTTTAGTTTCAATACGGCGAGATACTCCAAAATTCTTTCTTTGATCTTATACATGCCATAATGATCAATATCCAATGTCTTCTTCGCTTTCTTTAAATCATAATGGTCTTCTGTATAAGATTCCCACGGCAGCTCAAGCATCAGGTCAAGATGATTATAGACTACAGAAAAATCTGGTGTACTGGGATGCATTCTCTCTAATTTCTCAATCCCCTTCTTGAAAGCCTCTTTTGCAGTAGCCGGCCATTTTTTTGCCTCAGCTTTTTTCTGCATTTCTTTAATCTCCTGTGAATTACTATCACCACCCAATTCATCTTTAATACTCTTCATCTGCTGCTGCAGAAAATATTCCCGTTGCTGCTTATCTAATTCAGTTCTTGTTTTGCTGGTTACTTTGTTTTTTAACTCCGCAAATTGTAATTCTTTCTGCAACAACTGCATCAATAGATCTGCCCGTTGACGGATCTGGTTCAGCTCCAGCAAGCGTTGCTTATCCTTAATGTCTGTATTTAAATTGCTGGAAACAAAGTGAATCAGGAAGGACGGGTTCTCAATATTTCTTAAAATGATAGAGGCCTCAGTGGGAATATTGGGAGAAAGCTGCACAATATCTGCTGCCAGATCTTTGATATTGGCAATGTAGGCATTAAAGTCTTCGTCCTTTGGCGACTCTTCTTCCTCTAGTTTTTTAATTTTTGCCTTGAAATAAGGATCTTCTTCAACAATAGACTCAATCAAAAAACGGCTCTTGCCCTGGATAATTATGGTAGTGCCGCCGTCCGGCATTTTTATCAACTTTACTATTTTAGCCACGGTGCCCACATTCTCCAGGTCTTTTACTTCCGGTTCTTCTACATTACTGTCCTTTTGCGCTACTACGCCTATCAGTTTATCACCTTTATAGGCATCATTAACGGCCTTTATACTCTTATCCCGGCCTACGGTAATAGGGAGTACAACTCCGGGGAAAAGAACAGTATTCCGCAGCGGCAGCAATGCTATTTCAGCCGGTATCTCAATTCCATCCAGGTCATCCTGATCGCTTTCATTCAGTGGGATGATCGGGAGAAAGTCTATCTCATCTTCCGTACGCAATAAAAATTTTTCCATGGTTCTATCCATAATCTTCTTTCTGCTTTAGTCAATCTGTCACCCTCTCTACCAATTGAGAGACGGAGCGTTAAAAATATAACGGGAAATCAGTATTGCCAAGATTCATGCCTGTCAATCTGAAACTGACAAACTATGTAGCTGAAATGGAGGTAATTGGGCAAAAAAAAATCTTTCCCATTTAGAAAACGGGAAAGACTTTATTGCTGAGAATTAAAATTTATAAGGCTATACCAATCGATGCCTGAAAACCCTGGCTTTTCCACTTATCCTGCTCGTCTATATCATTAATATTACTTAACCCGATTGCATAGCGACCATTAATACGGATGACACCAAATTTAACCTGTACACCACCCAACATGGAGAAATCGCCATTCTTAAAAGCCTCGCCACCGTTTTGTAGTAATGTTTTGTTTTTACTCATCAATACACTGAACTGCGGGCCTGCCTGTAGCGAAAGGAGATTGCCAATCAGTTTATAGTTCAATAAAATAGGAATGGAAAGATAATTAAGCTTCACTTTGCTTTGTGCTGAGGTATTGAAAACACCCTGATAAATGTTTTTAAAATTACTATCCAATGTACTGGAATACTGGTTGAATAAAACTTCAGGCTGTAAAACGAATTTATTATTCAGCCGAACTTCCATAAAGCCGCCCAGGTGATAACCATACCTGAATTCATCTTTGAAAGATTTTCCATCTATTTTGGTGATATTGGTACCGGCTTTGGCGCCGATATGAAATTGGGCCATGACGGCCTGTGACATTAATGCTGACACAACCAGCGAAAGAAATTTTGTTTTCATGTTTAGTAGTTTATTTGTTTTTGGAGTAAGCCAGGGAACGCTGTTGAAATTTTTCAAGTATAATGCCAGTCATTCTTTTAGCCTGTTAAATTGTCTTAACGAGAGTTGGTAATATCAGAAACACTTTTAGTAACCATTCTATTGCCCGCAAAATGTTAACGTTTTCCAGTTCTGCAGATCTGTATCAAAACATGCAACCCAGGTTGACCGAAAAGATGGCATTGAAATTATTGCTGGCGGCAGGAAAATAATAGTCCATGGTAAATTGGGGTTGAATAAAAAATTTACCAATAGAATATTCTCCGCGGAGAAACATAGTCAATGAAAGTGGTTGAAATTTTATCTGGTCATCCAGGTAAACATTCTCCGTGCTATAGAGTACACTTGAATTATTCCGGATGACTGTAGCATAAGTGCTTGATGACTGGTTGAATCCAAATTTTTGTGTACCGCTGGTAAAGGTTATTTGTGGAGTAAAACGGATATGGTCTTTATACGTAAATACATCCAGCCAATAAAAATCATGACGGACAGAAGTCATCAGTGAAAGATCACTTACTGTTTCCTCTGTATTGATATAAGTAAACCCCCTTCTCCTCAATCGCAGATCCTGTATGAGAGATTCCCGCTGCATATAGTCTGTGCGGCTGCCCCATCCATAACTCATCGCTATCATAGGACGAACCCACCAATCCCTATAAGTGAAGTAAGCGTACAATTCATTTTGTAAAGGTGTTGTATAAAAGGGCAACGAATCTTTGGTAAAAAATTTTGTATAAGACAGACCTGTTGCAAAGTTCTTGCTCTTTAAATAATCAAAGGAGGGGGTGATAGCCCCCTGGTAAAAGTTCATATTCATTCCATCGTCAACAATATACCCGGTGCCGGTGATACCCAATCCGTTTTTATGATAATAACCCAATGCAGGTGAATAGGTCAATTTTTTCGATGTCTCAATCGAAGAACTATTTTTCCTGTCAAAACTATAATAACCTTTTCCGACAGACAGGCTGGCCATAAAAAAACTATGGGGCGATAATATTGAATCCATAAAAGCATCAAAATCCTGGAAAAGTTCGTCGTAATTAAGTGTAGTATCTATTACGGAAATATCTTTTGTTGGCGTAATTGTAGTGTCCACCGGGCTACCCTGCGAATAGGCAGTGGCACCCAGCAAAAAAAAGGCAAGTAAAATGAACCATTTTTTTTGCATCGGGCAGTCGTATTCTGGCATCATGGATATCAGCATCCCAATCTTACCTGGAAGCTGCATTAAGACTTAAAGGTTAAAAAAAAGTTTAATACTCTTCAATTCCCAGGCAGAAAACGATACAGGTGGGCTAAATATTGGAAAAGATGGAAGGAAATCCCGTTTAACTAAGCTCCAAAACAGTAATTTCTGGCAAAATACCCGATCGGCCGGGATATCCGATGAAGCCAAAACCCCGGTTGACGTATAACTTTTGGCTGGCTATTTCGTATAACCCCGCCCATTCTTTATAAATATATTGAACTGGGCTCCATTTAAATCCGGCTATTTCGAAACCAAATTGCATTCCATGAGTATGCCCAGCCAGCATCAGGTCAATACCAGGAAAGTCTTTTAGCACTTCTGCTTTCCAATGAGAAGGATCATGACTCAATAATATTTTGAACGGATGTGCCTCAGTGCCTTCATAAGCTGTTTTTAAATTGCCATATTTTGGAAACCTGGCTTTAGCACTCCAGTTTTCAATCCCTATGATGGCAATCCGATCAGAGCCTCTTTCTAATACGACATGTTCATTCATCAGCAAACGCCAACCAAGTAAACTATGAACTTCCTTCAATTTTTCCAGGTTAGCTGCTTTTTCTTCTGCTGTTTTCCAATGTACATAATCACCGTAATCATGATTACCTAATGTAGAATAGACTCCCAGCGGAGCAGTAACTTTATCAAAGACATCCATGTAATCATTCATCTCATCTGCCACATTATTTACCATGTCACCCGTAAAAAGAATAAGATCGGGTTCTTCTTTCATGATCTTGTGCACCCCCATCATCACTGCTTCTTTATTGGTAAAACTTCCTGAATGAATATCGGATATGTGAACGATCTTAAGACCGGCAAAAGCAGCAGGAAGCGTATCATATTTTAATTTGACTTTTTTTACCTGGTACCGGTATTTATTTCCAAATCCATAAACCAAAATACCAAACAGCGTTACACCAGCAATGATACCGGCCCAGCTTATTGCAGATGATCTTTGAAAAGATTCACCCCCTGCCCATTGCACGATCCGGTACACATCATTTCCGAGTAAAAATAAAGAGGCCACCAGTTTGGCAAAAAACATTCCAGCCATTATCGGGAAAATCGTTGTCCGGGCCATCAAAGCCTGGTATTTTAATTTCAAATAAGGCAACGCCCAAAAAATAACGATAGAAGCAATTGATACAGCCCAGTAAAGTAAGAAAATTATAACCCGTATAACCGGGGTTGCGGAATAAGAAACTACCAGTAATGCCTGGAAAAAATAAATGTCGAGCAGCAGCATGAAACACATGACTACCCACCAGAAAGGAGATTTACGCATAAATATTATTCAAAAATAAGAAGGTAATCATTCAGGGCTTTGTTTTCCCGAACACTTACTTTTGCCGCAATAGCCAACAAAATGGGCAAAACTTAATTTTGTGTTCTAGGTTTCAGACAGCAATTTTACTACCAACATTCAATCACTTTCAAGGAGTTTTCGGCAAAATGGCAAGAATAATCGGTGTAGCAAATCAAAAAGGTGGAGTTGGCAAAACAACGACCGCTATCAACCTGGCGGCAAGTTTTGCTGTGCTGGAGTATAAAACATTATTGGTGGATGGTGATCCGCAGGCCAACAGCACTACGGGTGTCGGTTTTGATCTGCATAATATCACCCAAAGTCTTTACGACTGTATGGTAAATGAAGCAAGAGCCAAAGATGTAATATTAAAAACCGACATTCCTTATCTTGATCTCATCCCCTCGCACATAGACTTAGTAGGCGCCGAAATTGAAATGATCAATTACCCAAATCGGGAAATGGTGCTCAAGAATTTACTGGATGGTATTAGAGAAGACTATGATTTCATTGTAATTGACTGCTCTCCTTCTCTCGGTTTGATTACGGTGAATGCATTAAGTGCTGCTGATTCAGTAGTGGTACCTGTACAATGCGAGTTCTTTGCATTGGAAGGTTTAGGCAAACTATTAAATACGATCAAAATTGTTCAAAGCCGGTTAAATACTGCCTTAGTTATTGAAGGTATATTAATGACCATGTATGATGGTCGTCTTCGCCTCTCTAACCAGGTAGTTAGTGAAGTACGCCGTCACTTTGAAGACATGGTGTTCAGCACCATCATTCATCGTAATGCAAAACTGGCGGAAGCACCCAGTGTCGGCAAGCCGGTAATATTATATGATGCCAACAGTAAAGGCTCAATGAATTATCTTAATCTTGCAAAAGAAATTCTTCAGAAAAATGATATGACGAAAATCAAGAATGAAGAAAGGATTCTTGAGTTGTGAGTCTATAGTCGGGAGTCATGAGTCAGCGGTTATTAAATGTATAGAAACCGCTCACGACTTAGGAAACCGACTCCAGACTACCGACTATCGACTAAAGACTAAACAATGACTTCCCCTAAACAAAATAAAGAACTTCTCGGCAAAGGAATCCGCTCCTTATTGCAGAATATTGATGCTGATCTTAAGTCAACCAGTGGCTCGTTAAAAACCAATGTTGTTGAAAATGCAACGGGGACCAATCGTATTGCGATTGAAGATATTGAACCAAACCCCCGGCAACCCCGCCGTGATTTTGATGAAAAAGCCTTACAGGAATTGGCTGATTCAATTAAGTTACACGACATCATTCAACCTGTCACTGTTACTAAACTAACCTCAGGAAAATACCGTTTGATTTCCGGCGAAAGAAGATGGCGGGCTGCTAAATTGGCCGGCATAAAAGATATTCCCTCCTATGTCCGGCAAGCCAATGATACACAGTTGCTCGAACTGGCCTTGTTGGAGAATTTACAGCGGGAAGATTTGAATGCCATGGAAATTTCTTTGAGCTATAAACGGATGATGGAAGAGCTTGATTACACACAGGAGCAAGTGGCAGAACGAATGGGAAAAGACAGAAGTACTGTTGCCAATTTTATCCGCCTGTTAAAATTACCCCCGGATATTCAGCTGGCCGTTCGCAGTGGAGAATTAAGTATGGGCCATGCCAGGGCTTTGATCAATGTTGATACGATTGATAAACAGCTTTTCATTTTTAAAGAGATAAAAGATAAGGGTTTGTCCGTAAGGCAAACAGAAGCCCTGGTCCGCAACCTGTATAAACAAGGGGGGGGTGTTAAAAAATCTTCAAAAAGTCATCTGCCTCCTGCTTTTCAGCGAATAGAGGATAAATTAGCATCGCATTTCAGTACCAGGGTAAAACTCAGGCATAGCCGCAATGGAAGCGGACAGATCATCATTGAATATTATTCACAGGATGAACTGAATAAAATTCTCGGGCAAATGGATGCACCTCTTGATTAATTTCAATTGAGAATTGAATATTTGTTGCGAATGCTCAATATACAATGCTCAACAAACAATGTTCAAGTAAACAGCCTTAGCAAAATGATATTTCTCCTGTAATGAAAATTTTCGTTTTAATAATATTCGTTTTGCTCAACAGCATCACTTTTTCACAGGTAAAAGAAGTAGAGATTAAGCCAAAAAAAGATACTACAAAGATTGAAACAAAAAAAACTGCTTTCAACAGATACGATTCTGCAACCTTAGCACATAGTCCAAAAAAAGCTGCTATTCGTTCCGCCATTTTACCCGGACTTGGTCAGATCTATAATAAAAAATACTGGAAGCTTCCCATTATTTATGGTGCATTAGGTACCTGCGCCGGGGTTTTCTTTTTCAACCTTGGCAGCTACCAGGATACCAAATTTGCCTACAGGGTAAAATACAATATGCGGGTTAATCGTACAGATTCCGCTTTGTTTCCCCGTATTAAAAGAACCCTGCAACCTCTTAGTGAAGAGTCACTTCGTTTCTACCGCAACCAGTATCGTCGGGATATTGATTACTCAGCCCTTATATTTCTTCTACTTTGGGGGCTTAATGTAGTAGATGCTTCCGTAGATGCCCATCTCAAAAGTTTTGATGTAAGTCCGGACCTCAGTTTGCAATTCAAACCCGGATATAGCGACATTGCGAAGACCAATGGCCTCAGCCTCGTTCTGAAGATTGGCAAGTGATAAATCCGTACCAGTACTTACCAGGGTTGGCTCATTTAATAATTACATTTGCTTGTCCTGTTTTTTATATGGTCGCCCCGTAACATTCAATTTAAACCCTGAAACATTAATTCTTTAATATGAAGCTTGCACTCATCGGTTATGGCAAAATGGGCAAGGCCATTGAAGAAGTGGCTCTGCAAAGGGGGCATGAAATAATAATCAAAATTGATCAGCCCAATCTTGATGAATTTACTAAAGAAAACCTGGCAAAGGCTGAGGCTGCTATCGAATTCACCAGCCCCCATACGGCATATGATAATGTAAAGAATTGCCTGGACTTTGGTCTGCCGGTTGTATGCGGTTCAACGGGTTGGACAGAAAGGTTAGAAGAAATAAAAAATATCTGTGCTTATAAGAATGGCTCTTTCATTTATTCAAGCAATTACAGTGTTGGTGTAAATATTTTTTTTGAAGTAAATAAAAAACTGGCCGCATTAATGGCGCCGCACAAAGAATATGAAGTGATGCTGGAAGAAACACATCACACCCAAAAGAAAGATGCACCCAGCGGCACCGCCATCACGCTGGCTGAACAAATATTGGAACATGTTAAAAGAAAAAAGAAATGGGTAAATGAGTTTAGCGATCGTCCGGAAGATTTGAAAATTATTAGTCAGCGGATTGATCCGGCACCCGGTACTCACCATATTAAATATTCTTCGGCCATTGACGATATTGAAATCATTCACACCGCCCATAACCGGCAAGGTTTTGCCATCGGCGCTGTGTTCGCAGCTGAATTTATAAAAGACAGAAAAGGTTTTTTTACGATGAAAGATGTATTGAATTTCTGATGTGTAACTCTATGAAAAGATTTTACCTTCTTATCACCACTTTATTTATCATCGCCTATGCACAAGCACAGGTGAATGTGGATAGTTTACGGGCCGTCATGAATTCAAAACGGCCCTACCAGGAACAAATGAATGCTTCGCTGAAAATTCTGGAAAATTTTGAATTAAAAAATTTCGACACTGCGATTATCGAAGGCAACAAAGCTCTTGCACTGGCCCGGAAAAATACTGACTCCATAAGCGTAGCAGAAATAAAACGGCATATTGGGGTGGCCAGTTATTTTCAGGGTAAATATGATGTGGCAGCAAAAAATTATTACGAATCAGTAGCCATACTGGAAAAAGCCGATGAGAAAAAAAAGCTGGCACCTGTCTATAACGAACTTGGCAAACTGTACCGCAAAACAAGAGATCTTGAGAAGGCTATGGATAATTATGATAAGGCCGCAGCTATCTTCAAACAATTAAAAGATACAAGTGGCATATCTATGATTTTAAATGAATCAGGAGTGGTGTATGAATATAAAGCCGATTACAAAGAAGCTCTTTATCGCTATACTTCTTCATTACAATTAGCAGAGTCATCGGGGGACTCGTTGAGTGTTTCTTATTCGTTAAGCAATATTGCGGGGATTTATGTGATTGAAAAAAAATATGAAGAAGCAGAAAAAAATCTGTTAAGAGCATTGGCTATCCGTCAGCAACTGAAAGACAGTTTTACTATCGCCCTTACCTATACCGATCTTGGTGTTGCCATGAATGGAAAAGGTGATTTTGTAAAAGCAACTTCTTATTTATTGATGAGCAACAAAATGGCTGAAGCGTTGAAATATGTAGAGCTGCAATCTAACAACTATTCGGAGCTGGCCAATGTGGCACAAAAAGAAGGCAATTACCAGGAAGCCTATGAATATTTCTTAAAAAGATCTTACCTGCGGGACAGTTTGTTTGCCATGGAAAAAACAAAACAAATCTCGGAACTCAATACGAAATATGAATCTGCCAAAAAAGAACAGCAGATTCAACAACAGCATAACCGGATCCGCATGCAAAATTTCTTATTTATAGGAATCGGCGGATTGATACTTCTCACAGCACTTTTAGTTAATTCCCAATACCGGCGTAATAAACTGCGGCAGGAAACAAAAATGAAAACTGAGCTGATGAAGCAACAGGAAATGGCAGTAAAAGCGGTGATTGAAGCTGAAGAAAATGAACGGCAACGCATTGCCAAAGACCTGCATGATGGTGTAGGGCAAATGATGAGTGCAGCTAAAATGAATTTGTCTGCATTCGAGTCGGAAATAAATTTTGCCAACGATGAACAAAAACAATCGCTGGAAAAAGTTATCCAGTTGGTGGACGAAAGCTGCAAAGAAGTACGGACTGTATCCCATATCATGATGCCGAATGCATTACTGAAAAATAACCTGGGCGCCGCTATCCGGGATTTTGTGGACAAACTGAACAACAAAACCCTGCAGGCCCATGTGAATACCGAAGGACTGGATGAAAGAATGGCCTCCAATGTGGAAACGGTACTTTACAGGGTCATCCAGGAGTGTGTACATAATGCTATCAAACATGCCGGCGCCACCACATTAGACATTTCCCTCATCCGTGATAAAGACGGTATCAGCGGGACTATTGAAGACAACGGAAAAGGTTTTGATGTGGCCGACAAAAATAATTTTGAAGGCATCGGCCTGAAAAATATCAGCACCCGGATAGAATATCTGAAAGGCACCGTAGACTTTGATACTGCCCCTGTAAGGGGAACGGTGGTGGCCTTTCATGTACCAAACCCCCTGTCCCCCTAATGGGGAGACTTAGGTCTAAATGTCTACTATTAGATCTTATTTCTTTAAAGCAGTAAGCTAAGAATACAGAACTCATTGACCTAATTTCCCTTTAGGGACAGGGTATTAACAATTCCCCAACTGTAACCAATCCCACCCCTGCATCCATATTATCGTCAACCGGATGTTATTTGACCACCTGCTGAAAGACAGGTTTTTCTAACAACTGATTTTATAGTATTTTCAAACCACAACCAAAATGAAAAACGGAAAGATTACCCTGGCCCTGGTAGATGACCACCAAATAGTTATAGACGGACTAACCTCCCTGCTGAAAGGTCATGATAAATTTAAGTTTGCTTTTGCCACCACGGATAGCACTGAAGTGATAGAAAGAATAGCACAAACTCCTATTGACGTTTTACTCACGGATGTGATGATGCCGAAACTTCCCGGCAACCAGTTAGCCAAACAAGTAAGAGAAAAATACCCGGAAGTAAAAATATTAGCTCTTTCCATGAGTGGGCAGGGTGACCTGGTAAATGAAATGATAGAAGATGCCGACATCTCCGGCTATGTGTTGAAAAATATAGGAAAACAGGAGCTTATAAAAGCGTTGGAAAAAATTGCCGGTGGCGGTATCTATTTTAGCGATGAAGTGATAGATGAACTGCAACGTACCAGCCAGCGAAAAAAACAAAATTTAGAAGCCCATCTTACTGACCGGGAAATAGAAATTACCCGGTTAATTGAAAAAGAATACAATAACAAACAAATAGCTGAAACCTTATTCATTAGTGAACGAACAGTAGAAACTCACCGTAAGAATATCTTTCGGAAAACAAATACAAATTCTGTTATTGGATTGGTGAAGTATGCCTATGAGCATAAGTTGATATAGTGTAAAATATCGCTCCAGATATTCTAGGAAGAAATCATTTCTG
>JBKJLR010000245.1:0-9049 GCA_046596865.1 Chitinophagaceae bacterium | reverse complement strand
GCCATTGATATCATTTCCTACAATGAACATACAAGAGGCTCTTCCATGATCGGTTCCGTTTGATCCATTTTGGCGAACTGTTCTTCCAAACTCAGTCATCGTCATTATCTCTATATCGTCCTGGCATTGCCCCATATCTGTCCAGAACGCAGTGATGGCCGTACTTAAATCGTTTACATTGCGGGAGAATGTTCCAATTTCTGTTCCTTGGTTATAATGGGTGTCCCATCCGCCACATTCTGCAAAAGCAATTTCCAGCCCTACATCCATTTTAATCAGTTGGGCAATTTGTTTGAGTGAATTACCTAATGGCGATACAGGGTATTGTGCGCCATTCGAAGATTTATAATTTTTTGTATCTGCAGTTTTTAAAATCTTCATCGCTTCAAAACTTTCCTTTCCTGTTTTACTTAAAAGTTCAGAAGAGGTTTTGTCATAGAGATCTTCAAAACTTTTGGCTGCTGTGTTCGCCCCCATGGGGTTGCCCTTTACCTGTATAGCAAAATCCTGTAGGTTACTAATCGCTACTGTCGCATTATCCCCATAGAATGATCTTGGAAGTGAGTTCGTTAAGCTTACGGCCTGGAAAGGTGTAGCTCCTTCATGCCCCAATAACCCTACGGCACGGTTAAGCCAGCCACTATCCGTTCCTTTTTTAAAAGGCGTTCCGGATTCCATATAGTCTTGCGCATCAAAATGTGAACGGGTTGTATTGGGAGAACCCACACCATGAACAATAGCCAGTCGTTTTTCTTTAAATAAATTTTCAAAAGAACTGAGCGAAGGATGAAGGCCAAATCTTCCATCAAGGTCAATCAAAGGTTTATTCGCAGTTTTAGATGCTGACATAAATAAAGATGGTCTTGCTTTTTGTAAGTAAGTATCTTCAAACGGTGTTACCGCCATCAGGCCATCCATGGCGCCTCTTTGAAAAATAGAAACCAATATTTTATTCTTTTTATACGGCTGCAAAATTTTCCTGCTTCCGGCTGCATTAGCAATAAAAGAGGGTACTCCGCCAAGACCTGCCGCAAAAAGGGTCAATGCCCCGTTCCTTAAAAAAACTCTTCTTGATGCCATATAATATTTTTTAGTTTTTAATTTATCTGCGTTGAAATTCCGGTGAGCCAATAATTATGCCTACCACCTGGGCAAGCATGGTATTATTTCCTGTAAGCATTGGTAACTGATCATTCCCTTTCTTACTGTTTAATTTCTTAGGAGTTTTTTCCTCCATTTTTTTTGCTTTTTTATCCGTCATCATCATATCCTCATCATCATCCATCATAGCTGATGTTGGAGTGACTGTTTTTCCTGCAGCCTCATCTACTTTTTTTAAAAGCTCAGGATCATTCAGCATGGGAGTAAGGCGTTTAATTGTTTCATCGAGATTACGTTCGGGCATTAATATTTTAGAGTAAATCTTTAATGCTGCTTCGGCACTTTCAGGTTCATGATTATTATTCAGTGCCAGCAAATTCATTTTTATCCCGGGTATTCGACCCGACGCCAGCGCTAATCCAAAATTCATCCTGTTCAGCAAAGAACCAGAATTGATCCAATATTGACCCCTGTCCGGAAACCCAGTGGGCGCCTGGTAGTTATACATTTGCTGCCCCATTTTATTCACCCATTGATATAACAAATAAGGAGCATCTATTTTAGCGCCGGTGGTTCTTACCGAACTAATGGCTAATTCAAATGGCGATTTTGTTTTTTCTCTCAATGATTCTTTCGACCAAAACTCAGTAGCTGACACCATTGTAATTAATACCTCTTTAATGTCTCCGCCCTTCTCCATAAAAGTTCTGGCCATTTTATCAACCAGGCTTTGTGGAGGATTGTCACTTACAAAACGAACAGCAAGTTTCCTGGAAATGAATTTTGCAGTAGCGGCATGTGTAGCCAGCATATGTATCAGTTTGACACCTTCTTCATAGCCACCACCGGAAGGAAATATTTGCCCCAATACTTTTTTTTCACCCTTGTCATGCTTATTGGCAGCAAATAAAAAATTCTCCTCAACCACAAATCCCATTTTACTCAATCTTTCTTCATTAACCTGTCTTTTCATTTTTACGTTGTATTCTATTTCCGGATTCAGGCTCCAGCCGGTAAGTACCCTCGCTGCCTGGGTTACATCAGTTTGTGTATAACCACCGTCTACACCCAATGTGTGCAGTTCCATTATTTCACGGGCATAGTTTTCATTGAGTCCCTGCATTTTTGGCTTCTTGATTTTTCCATTTGCATTTTTTTGCATGGTATCCATGGCCTCTTCTCTTTTCTTGGAAATTTTCTTCTGCATTCCCATCATATTCTCTTCATTCACCGTGCTTTTATTATTATCAAGATATGTCAGCATGGCGGGTGACTTGGCAGTTGCAAGCAATAAATTTTCAAACTTGCCAAGTACATTGGGCCTGATCGCATCTCTTTCATAGGTGGTGACAAACTGAGACACCCCGCCTTTTGCGACAGCTACATTAAAATGGTTGAACCAAAAATCAGTCATTACCTCTTTTAATTGATTATTAGAATAGGCCGCTCTTAGAATTTTTTGATTGATAAGCTGACGAAGAAGTTCGGCCTGGGGTTTAAGACCATTTTTCTGCATATAATCTTTAACCTCTTTTTTATAATCCTTTTTATCAGCTTTGGCGGAATCTTTATCTACTACACCGTCCTTAATTGCCATTTTCAGCACCTGTCCGCCTTTAGGATAAGTTTTAACGATTTCTTCGTTACTCATCTTCAATGACTCATACCCGCTAAGTAGCTCTTCCACCTGTTTATCAGAAAGATTTGCATTTAACTGCTGCTCAAACCATTTTTCAGGTCCCATTTTTACTACTTCCTCAATGGTTGCCGGGGATGCCCCATAACTAAACCGACTTAGCAGATGTGCGGCAGCTTCTTTTTCAGATAACCCGGCCTTTTGATAAGGAAACTGAAAAGAGGGTTGATTATCAGAGTAAAATGACAGTAATAATATCCCGGATACAGATAAAAACAGGAGCCGGGAGTATTTATTGAATAGCTTTTTCATATAATTATATAATATAGGGTGATAAGAGTAAACCAATTTTGTTTGTTGACCACGCAAACAGGTAAAATAGACTTTATAAAGCTAAGAATGTTTAAAGTGTGGTGAAAGGTTTTGGCTCCAAAAATACCTCCGCCATCATACACCGCACACTGCCACCTTCCACTTCTTCAATGGTGGGCACTGCTATCGGCAATAATGTGGAATAAGCTTCCAGCATTTGCCGCTGTTCTTTTCTTAACGACTCGTAAGCCGTCTGACTCAATATTAAAAACTTTTCACCCTTATCGTTTTTCACCTGCAACATGTTACCGGCAAAACTGTGCATCTGCTCCCGGGTAATGGCAATGATCGTATGATTGGTTGATTCTAATAATTGCCGCACAGCTATCAGTTCCCATTCTTCTTCAATGGATTCTTCGCAGAGTATACAAAAATCCTCCCCGAGAGTCATGGCGACATTGGTATGATAAACCGGCATACCGTTTTTATCTGTAGCCAAAAAAACAATAGCCTGGTACCCATTGGTGGCAGCATATTTTTCCAATACGGATAAACTTGTTCTTTCCGACATACAGGCATAAATCATTTTGTTGTCATAGTCTATTACCATGCTGCCAGTTCCTTCTAGAAATCGTCCCTCTGCTTCATATTCACTCCAATCCTGCACATCACGGATAATAAATTCTCTGCCAAGCTGTTCCAGTATTTCATCCCGTTTTTCTATCCGCCTGTTGGGTGCATACATAGGAAATACTGTCACTGTTCCCTCCGGAGAAGTGCTGAGCCAGTTGTTGGGAAAGATAGCATCAGGCTTGGCCGGCTCTTTGGTGTCTTCAATTACCAGTACATGAATGCCATTGCTGCGCAGGGTGTACACCATGCTATCAAACTCTGCCAATGCTTTTTTTTGTACTTCGTCTTTTCCTATACCCGGGTTGGATTGAAAATAATTATTGGCTGCGGTTTCTGCATTAAAACCAAAAGCAGCAGGGCGAACCATTAATATGGTGGAAGCTAAAGGCATCGGTTACCAGAAAGGTTCTTTCCAAGTATTAAAGACTGCCACAATAGTGACCACCCTGGTGCTTTTATTTACAGTATAGTGAACGGAAAAGGGAAAATTTTTTAATGCTGCGCATCTTACTTCATCATATTTTACAGAAGCAAAAAGTGGGGTGAGGTTAATGGCTTTAAATTTTAAATTAAAGTCTGTAAGAAAGCGATTTCCTAAACCTGGTGAAAGCTGATTGTAATAATTGACGGCCTCTTCTATATCAGTGAGAGCTTTAGGGGAAAAAACAATTTTATATTTTTTCATACACGGAGCGACTTCAGATGGCCAAGAGTTTCTTTAGAAGTTATAAGCTGAGTGGGGTTAATGCTTATGCTTTTAAGTCTTTTTCTAACTTCTTTTTTTTGCCACGCCGGAACAACAAATTCTGCATCCTCTACTTTTACATATTTGAGGTCGTTAATAAAGCTGAGAAATGTCTTTACTTTTTTATCAGGAATAGAAAGGACTATTTGTGTCATACTTAAATTTACAATTTTCTGGTGTTTATTTATTGTAAGTTATCAATTTTTTTTGCCAGCTTGTGGTCTTTGTCAGTCACCACATCCCCGGCATCATGAGTATTAAGCCATATCTCAACGGTATTGTAAACATTGGTCCATAGCGGATGATGGTCCATTTTTTCAGCTTCAAACGCCACCCTTGTCATAAAACCAAACGCTTCGCTAAAGGTTTTGAACTGAAATTTTTTATAGAGCTTATTATCTTTTTCCTGCCACATAAAATAAGGTTTAAAATTAAAATACCAGGTGTTCTTTATTTTTTATTTTTTCATTCGTGAGTTCCAGCACCAATTGCACACTATTAAATTCCTTTATCGTTTCAATAGTTTCCTGCAATGACTCATCAGTTACTTCATCGCCTTTCATCAGCCACAGAAAATCAAGGTGTTTGAATTCGGGTAATAAATATTCACCGTCAAACTGATTATTATATACATAATGCGACAAGAAACGGGTCGGCTCGCAATATTCATACACGGCAAAAAAATAATTACGCTTCTTTTTAGTCAGTTGTATTTCCAGGTCATTGTTGTTGCGAAAATTAAGACCAATAGCATTGTTGAGATGCCAGCAAAATTGATAATCTTTTACCGGTGCCATAATGCCTAGCAGCCTGGTATCATCAAAAAAACATTCGGTTAGCTCTTTAGTATCAAGAACAAATTTGTTGCTGCGTTCTGCCATATAAAATTCCACTAATTTGACAAGCTTTCTACAAGTTACTGTTTTTTAGATTAGCTATGGCTCACACAGCAAAATGCATTAATAGCTATAGGATTGGGATAGATATGCGGTTTTAAAACTCAACGATCACTTCCATCGTTTCATTACCTCTTTTAAAACTTACTTTAGTCTTCTCTCCTTTTTTAAATTTTCCCAGTGCCTGCATATAATTTTCTAAAGAGGAAATATTGTTGTCACCCAATCTGATGATAACATCACCAGCTTTTAATCCAGCTTTTTGTGCCGGCTTACCGTCGGTTACTCCATCGGCTCTTACACCAATGCCGGAGTAAGTATAATCCGGCATAATGCCCATAGAAACGCTGAACCTTGCGTTAGTGGAGGTTTGAGTTTCTCTTGTTTTCAAAAAAGCAATTTTGCCCTTTTCATCCAATGATTCAATAAGGTTAACAATATGCTCAATTATCATCTTTTCTCCGGCATAATTTATTTTGTCTGCATCATCGGACGGCTTGTGATAATCGGTGTGCAACCCTGTGAAGTAAAATAATACAGGAATGTCTTTACGATAAAAAGAAGTATGATCGCTGGGGCCGGTACCGCTGCTGTCAATCTTAATGTTTAAAGAAGAAGCTGTCTTCTTTATGGTATTAGGTGAATCAAAATAATCTTTGCGGATTTCAGTGGACCACATAGGCGATGTTCCATAGCCGCCAACGGTTATAACTTTGCTGCTGTCATTTAATCTACCAACCATGTCCATGTTAATCATGTAATTCACCGATTTCAAATCAATCGTAGGATTTTCGGTAAAATATTTGGAACCAAACAAACCTAATTCTTCACCAGAGAATGCAATAAAGAGGTAATTGTTTTTTTTGGCTTTAGAGGATTTGAGCTTTCTCGCCAATTCTATCAACGCTGCTGTGCCACTGGCATTATCATCGGCTCCATTGTGAATAAGGGGTTGATCAAATTTTCTAATCATCGAATTACCGTCTTCACCATAGCCCAAATGGTCATAATGTGCACCGAGTATTACGGTGTTGGCCGCTCCGTTATCTATATAGCCGATCGCATTGTGACCAATCCTTTTCTTTTCACTGATACCTGTTCGCAGTTTTATGTTCAATGTGGCCATTCTATCAGAAAAGTATTTTTTCGCTGCTTCTTTTGATACATACACAGCAGGAAGGACCAGTTTTTCCGACTTGTCTTTCGGATCAAAAGCCAGTTTATCATCAATAGCAGAAGTATTATAAAAAATCATGGCAACAGCCCCCCTGTCTTGTATGCCTTTGAAATTGGTTCGGATATAATCAACAAGATCAAAATGCGGGTTGTTCATATTTTCTTCCAGCACATCTTTTAAATCAAAAACCCAGGGCATTCCTACTTCCTGCAAAGCAATGGAAGTCAATGCTTCAATTTTTTGGTCGGGGCTGAAGGGAAACAGAAAATAATCTTTTCCCTTTTCAAGCTTATTTCCATTTATTATCAACTCTGTGACAGCATCCATTTGTTTGCCGTCAATTACGGGGAATGTTTGAGGATAGGATTCCGTTCCTTTCGGTGTCAGTCCAATTGCTTTAAACTGGCTGATGATGTATTGCATTGCCAGCCCTTCTCCGTTTGTTCCGGTTCTTCTTCCTTCAAGTTTATCGTCAGCAAGGTATTCAATGTGTGCCTTAAGATTTTCTGCTGTTTGTGTGTCTGCTTTAGTAGTAATGTTCCTGGGTGAAGAGCAAGCTGAAAGTAATAAGGCAACTAAAAAAGTTTTTGAAAAATTAAAATACATATGTCGTTATTGTGCCGCAAAGTTATTGGAGTGATGACAGAGGTGAAGGTATTTATTGTAAAATTTTATGTTGCCGGTTCTACAACCTTTCACCAACACCAGTGATTAGTTGTGGAGACTCTGCAGCCCTCTCCTGACGAAAAGGGAATAGGAGTTTACAATTATCGGAGGCATCGTGGTGGAAGGTCTTGATGACCAATCAACCGAACAATGAACCCGATAGCTATCGGGTGTGTGACCCTTCAATTCCTCAGGGTAAACTGCACAAACGAGGCCCAATGAACAGAACGCTGGCTACATACATTTTCTCCCGGTACAGTTGTCTAAAAATCGCAATTCGTAAGGCTGTTTGTCTTTACCATTCTACATTTGCTGACTTTCCCTGGAGTTGAAAAACGATAAATTACATATTGCTTTAGTGGGTAATCCCAACAGTGGAAAGAGTTCTCTCTTTAACTGTCTGACCGGGCTGAATCAACAAGTGGGAAATTTTCCCGGCGTTACAGTCGATAAGAAAACCGGCGCCACATCGTTATCCGGCACTATCCATGCCAAAGTGATAGACCTGCCCGGTACCTATAGCCTGTACCCTTCCCGGGAAGACGAATGGGTAAGTTACAAAGTGCTGCTAGACCAGGATAAGCAGTTAAAAGCAGATGTAGTGGTAGCTGTGGCAGATGCCAGCAATTTGAAACGTAACCTTCTTTTCTGCACACAGATTATTGATTTGAAAATTCCTGTGGTGATTGCGTTGACGATGATGGACCTTGCCAATCGAAAAGGAATTAAAATTGATATTCCTGCCCTTGAAAGAGAATTAGGCGTGCAGGTGGTAGCTGTGAATCCCCGGAAAAACAAAGGTATTTCTCAACTGAAAAAAGCTATTGAACAAACAGCTCAGCATATATATCATGCCCCGGTCAGGGATTTTATTGACAATAAAGCATTGGCCGAAAATTCTATATCAGCTGTAAAAGAATATTTACCTCACTTAAGTGATTACACCGCTATTCATTACCTCATCAATCATGAATCGTTTGATTTGAATGAGACAATGCAGAATACCATTAAAGACCTTAAGCTAAATAACCATTTCAATCAAACCAAGACACAGGCGGAAGAAATTCTGCAACGCTACAGCCGCATCCGGCAAATTATGCAACAGGCGGTATCAGAGCCTGACCCTTTGCAAAAATCTTTATTCACCGAAAAATTGGATAATGTATTGTTGCACCGGCGTTGGGGTTATTTGATTTTACTCGCTGTTCTCTTTTTATTATTTCAAAGTGTGTTCTGGCTGGCGCAGTTTCCTATGGATTGGATTGATCTGGGTTTCGCTAAACTTAGCCAGTCGCTATCTTCCTCCTTACCCGATAACCTGTGGACGGATTTATTACTAAACGGAGTAATAGCAGGGCTTAGTGGCATTTTAGTTTTTGTGCCACAGATTATGATTTTGTTTGGCCTCATAACGTTGCTGGAAGATACCGGCTACATGGCCCGTATTAGTTTTTTATCTGACAGGCTAATGCGAAGTGTCGGACTGAATGGAAAAAGTGTAATGCCGATGATAAGCGGTTTTGCCTGTGCCGTACCGGCCATTATGAGTGCAAGAAGTATTGAGAACCGGAAAGAACGGTTGCTAACAATACTCATTACACCATTAATGAGTTGCTCTGCCCGGCTCCCGGTTTATACAATATTAATTGGACTTGTCATACCAAAAACATATTTACTGGGTTTTCTCGGCGTTCAGGGCCTGGTGATGATGGGATTGTATTTGCTTGGGCTTGTAATGGCATTAATAGTTTCTTATGTAGCCAAATGGTTTATTAAAATAAAAGAGAAAAGTTTTTTTATTCTCGAATTACCAACGTACCGTTCGCCGAGATGGGCTAATGTGCTGCCGACGATGATTAGCAAAGCTAAAATTTTTGTTTTTG
>JBKJLR010000125.1:0-10349 GCA_046596865.1 Chitinophagaceae bacterium | reverse complement strand
TATGGCGAAGGTTCATCAAGAGAACATGCAGCGATGGAACCCAGGCACCTTGGTGTCAGAGCCATCCTTGTAAGAAGTTTTGCCCGGATTCATGAAACGAACCTGAAGAAACAAGGAATGCTGGCTTTAACCTTTGCTAACAAGGAAGATTATGATAAAGTGCAGGAAGATGATATTATTGATATTATCGGACTTACTTCTTTTTCTTCTGCAAAACCATTAGGGGTAGTATTAAATCACAGTGATGGTTCTGTAGATCATATAATGGTTAATCATACTTACAATGCCCAGCAAATTATATGGTTCAGGGCGGGGGGTGCATTAAATGTGATCAGGATGGAAGCAGCGAAATAGAAATTCTTTTATTAAAAATATAATTGTAATTGGTTTTGCGTTAAGCAAAACCAATTTTGTTTATTTAATAAATGGGGATTTTTTTCCACATTATCCCTCATTCCCATGCATTTTAATGTTTTAATCGTAATAAACATACAAGAATTATATAAATATATGGATTGGTACAATAGTTGGCGATAGGTCATTAAAATAAAATATATTTTATGAAAAAGATATTTTCGATCCTATGCTCTTTTGTAATTATCAGTACTGCCTTTTCACAGGCCCAGCAGTATGAGACGTTAACTATTAGCGTTATTGGTAATCGTACAAAACAGATTTTGGTGGACAATAAAATTTACTCAATAAACAATTCAACAATTAGCCAGGAGCAGGAAATTGTAATAAATAATCTTGAGAATGGCCAGCATGCGCTGGAAATAGTAAAAAATAATAAAACCTCTTACAAAACCACTTTTACTATAAGGGAAGGCTATGACTTGAACATTAGTATTAACTCTTCAGGTAGCTTAAGTTTAACAGAAAAAAGAATAGAAAATTGGAGAGGGAACACAAATACGCCTGTTTCAGCTGCAGTGTTTAATAAATTATATGCTGCAACAAAAAAGAGAACTTCTTCTGTTTCGAGGGCCAGTTACCTGGAAAATGAGTTTACGAACACCAAAAAAAACTTTACCTCTAAACAAGCCCGCCAGTTAATTCAATTAGTAAATTCTGAAAGCTTGCGGCTTAAATTAGCAAAATTATCCTATCCAACAATTACAGATAAGGGTAATTTTTCTGTAGTTACTAATCTTCTTAATAGCACAGCCAACAGGACTGAATTGAATAATTATATTGCTGCCTTACCTGATGAGGATGACGAAGATGATGATGAGGGTAATGCTATGACTCCCCTGACAGACGAAAAATTCAGAGTAATATTGAATGAAGTAAATAGTGAGAACAGCTACAATGATAAAAATTATTACCTCATAAATTTTTTCAGTAAGGATTTCAATTATTACACTTCTTCACAGGCAAGACAATTTATTCAGTTACTTTCAGGCGAACAGGAAAGATTAAACCTGGCTAAAGCGGCTTACCGGGGAGTAACCGATAAGGAAAATTATTCAGAAGTTTCCCAATTAATATCAGGTTCATCTAACAGGGCCGAATTGAACAGTTATATCAATAACTATGACAATACGAATGTAAGACCAGCGATGAGTGCTACTGATTTTAATAAAATATACCAGACTGTTTATAACCAGAATACTTCCATCAGTAAATACGGAACCATCAACAACGCTTTTACCACTGCTGGAAATTATTTCACAGTAGCACAGGCAAAGCAGTTGATCCTGCTGATCAGTGATGAAAAAAACCGTTTACAATTATCCAAAATAGCTTACAAGGTATTAGTAGATCGTTCTAATTATACACAGTTCAATGATTTTCTTTATTCACAAGCTAACAGGACTGACTTAAACAATTATGTTGCTAATTTTAATTCAAATGGTAGTGGAGTTGGAACTGCAATGAGCGATAATGAGTATAATCAATTATATAAGAGTGTTAGTGATTCCTGGAGTGCTTCCGGTAGAGTTGGTATAACCGGGGATGCGTTTAGAAACGAAAGGAATTATTTTACCACCTACCAGGTCCGTCAGCTATTACAACTAATAAATGATGAATCAGACAGGCTTACCTTAGCAAAAAGCTCATATGATAATGTACTGGATAAAAATAATTTTAGCCAGGTATATGATTTATTTAATAGTACAACCAGCAAGAATGAACTGGCAAAATATGTAAATGATACCCAATACGGTGGTGGCGTGGTTATTAAAACCCCGATGACTGAATCTGAGTTTAATAAAATTTACAGAGATGTGCAGTTTACATTTGGTATAGGGGCTAAAATGAGTGCTTTAACAGGAGTTTTTAATAAGGAAACAAACTATTTTACTGTAGCCCAAGCTAAACAGCTTATCGAAATGGTGAGTGCAGAATATAATAAACTGGAGTTGGCCAAATCATCTTACAATAATATTACCGACTTGACCAATTTTAATCAGATGTATGATATTTTCTCTTCTCAGGCCAGTAAAGATGAGTTAGCAGCTTATGTCAGTAACAACCCTGTTGTAAATAATTAATAACGCTACTGTTTAAAGACGCACATTGATTGGTGGTTTAAAATAATCACAGTCGCATAGGTGGCTGTGATTATTTTATTTTATACTGGTGCAAATCGCTTTTAAGGATTCTGCAAAAATGTATTTGATACGGACTCCTATAAAAAAAATCTGTTGGGTAGTAGTATGAAAATAATCCTGCTCTTTGTAAAGAGCAGGACTTAAGGCAATGTCTGCGCCGTCCTGGTATATCCAATCATCAACTTTATTTTCAAGACCGGTAAATCAATTGTTATGGCCTTGCAGCTACAATACGGGATGTGTTGATTGATACGAGCATTCGTCCGTTTGGTAGTTCGCTGGATGCGTAATATAGCTTTAGTGTTTGGGTGCCCCCTTTTTTCGAACTCAGTATATCCTTTACTGGTATACTCATGGCTGAAACTGGCGTTGCCGCATCAGCATAACGAAATTCCTTCAACACATTATTCTGATTGTCTTTGACAGTAACAATTCTGTTCTTGCCTGCTTTGCCACAATGATGATATTTAATAGTCAATTTATCGCCGGGGGATTTTACGGTTAGTTGTAAGCTTTGTACCTTATCCATTTCCGGGCCGTATTGCTGGATCACCGCTTTGTTGTTCAGGTAAATTTCAAAACCTTCTCCACCGGGTTTTGGAGAAAAAGAAAACAGGGTGGAACAAATGACGGCCCATGCCATTATTTTGCTGATACTTGATTTCATAACATAATTTTTTTAGATTTAGAAAAAGAGAAATTATTAACAGCACAAAAGAACGCTGCAAAAAGTCCGTATAAAAATTCCTTTGACGAGTGGGAGTGGGGGCTTGATGTATTGCAGAACGAGGATTGTAAAAGAACATTCCTTTTACTTATTTTCACCTTATATTTCAATATGCAAAGGCTAAAACCAGATGTGGATATTGTGCTCGATATTTTAAAAGCTGTGCTGGATGCGCAGCCCCTGTCATCGTTTACACAAAGCTTACTGCACCAGTACCAGGAACGGGGTGGACTTAGTAAAAAACAATTAGAAGGTTTATATAGTAAGGCAATGAAGGTAAAAACGATTCCCCCCGGAAAGCTGGCAACGTTGGAGGCAATTATTTTGCGAAAACATAGCAAGCATAAATCTGAATTGCCTCCCGCTGCCCCGCTTTATGTAAGGGATGAGGAAGCGGGGAACATGATTAAAGCGATACTTTTAAAATATCCGGCGCATAAACGGGTACTCTTTTTTAAATTGAAGCATGATAATAATGAAGTGCTGACGGTAGTAGAAACAGCTGAGTTAAACAAATTCAGTAAAATGCTACGGTAGAATTATTGTACATAAGCAATTTTGATTGTATGAAATATGCCTGGTTATTTTTACTGCTTTTTCCGCTTACTGCTAAACCGCAAACGACTGCTATGCTGAGTGATACATTTGATCTGTTATTTCAATCTTACTTTGACGCTGCCGAACCCGGCGGTGCTGTACTAATAGTAAAGGATAACAAAATTGTTTATCAAAAAGGCTTTGGCATTGCAGATGTTAATTCAAAAGAAGCTATTACAACTAAAACACTTTTCAACGTTGGCTCTATCAGCAAAACATTTGTGGCCTATGGCATTTTAAAACTGGCTGCTGAAAAAAAACTCTCCCTGGAAGATGACTTATACAAGTATTTTCCTGATTTTAAAGACCCGGCGATTGCTCATCAGGTAAAACTATATCACCTTCTCACTCACTCATCAGGCATTCCGGATAGCAGGCGGGTGAAGGAGGAGCATGATTTTTATCTCACCGCAAAAGACGATGAGAACTTTGCGCCCTTGAAACAAACCGATAAATTAAAATTTGAGGCCGGAACAAAATATGAATATTCCAACCCCGCATTTAATGGCCTGGCATTGATAATTGAAAAGGTAACCGGTAGAAAATGGCAGGATTACATTCAGGAAATTATTTTCCAACCTGCCGGTATGATGACATCAACTATCACTAATGGTCCGCATCCTGATAGTGGAGTTGCACATGCCTATATAAAAAATGAAAAAGAGGTATTTGAAGAATTAGATTATGGAGAAGAAGCAACTTTTGCCGCAGCCGGAAATGGAGGTGTATGGAGTAGTGTGGAAGAATTATGGAAATATGAACAGGCTATTCAGCAATTCCATTTTCTTGATAGCAACTGGATAGGCAAATCAAGAATTGCTTATCCCTTTCCTGGTTGGCAGGATGCAATGCCTTCCCGGCTTGGTCTCAGCTGGTTCCTGACCAAAGAAATGGGTTTAAATATGACAGGTCACACCGGTTCCCAGGGTGGCTTTATCAGCGACTATTGCTGGATACCAGAAAAGAAGATATTCTATGTATTACTCTGCAATATTCCCAAGCCTATTAAGGAAATTCGTAGCAAAATTTTTCTAACACTGCAAGAGAACAACTGGCTGGACAAATAAAGACAACTTTCCACAAGGTCAAAAAATAAGTATCTTGTTAAGCCTTTGATTCACCATAGGCAACCATTCAATTTAGTAAACCGATTAATGAAAGAAATACTACCCAAACTTGCTATCTGCGGATGAACTAACCTGCCATGTTGAGGCTTGTGCACTCAATAAACGGGAGAGCCAGAAAGTACTATATAGCTCTTTTTATGGGTATGCTATGGCTATATGCGACAGGTATGCCAGCAAACAGGAAGATGCTGTGGAAATCCTTAATGACGGATTTCTGAAAATTTTCAGAGAGATACATCATTATAAACCGGCGTATTCGGATGTGGTCAGTTCTTTTAAAGGATGGTTGAGGAAAATAATGGTGTATACAGCTATTGATCATTTTCGCAAAAATCATAAACACCGGCTGGTAACACAATTAGATGATGTAGTATACCAGGTGTCAACCGTAAGTGAAGATGCTATTGACAAACTATCATACGAAGAGATCATAAGGGCCGTGCAGGATTTATCTCCCGGATACAGGACGGTTTTTAACTTATTTGTGATAGAAAGCATGAGTCATGAGGAAGTAGCTAATCATTTAGGTGTTTCGATAGGAACATCTAAGTCTAATCTTTCAAAAGCAAGAAAACAGTTGCAGAAAATATTATTTAAACAAAACGAAATACGAGTTGCCAAAAATGCAGTTTGACGAATTTGATAAAAAAGTAAAAGCAGCGGCTGATCATCACCATCCGGCTTATGATGAACAGGCATGGACAAAAATGGAAAAGCTGCTGAACAAGCATCTGCCACAAAAGGATGATGACAGGAGAAAATTTATTTTCTTCTTCTTATTTTTTATTGGACTTGCCGGAGCAGGATTACTTATTGGTAAACCGTGGAAAGGAAACAAGTCCACGGATAAATCTTTAGCAACAGCTGCGCCGGTTAAAGAAGGAGCCAAACCGGAAAAACAAATTAGTGAGAATAATGATGATGTAAATAATAGTATAACTATTAATGCTAACAAACCAGCTCCTGAACTTTCTGTAAAGAAACAACCCGGTATTTTATCAGTAAATACAAATAAAAAAACTTCGAATACTAACACAACTGTTGCTAGTTCGCCCCATCCGGCAATCAAAAACGTTCAGGCAGCGGTCATTGCTGATAAAAATCAGTGGAAAGATCAAAATAGATATATAAGAAATGATGCACCGGATAACCTGGTAATAGCCCCGGTGTTGATAGAATCCAAAACCCCTGTAAACAATACTATAAAAACGGATTTAGAGAAAGAAGCACCGCTGGCAGTAAATGATGCGCCGATAAAAATTGCGACAAAACCTGCTACCAATACAGCGGTAACAATTGCGGATACAAAAAAAGAAAATAAACCTGTAACACAAAATAAAGCGAAGAAAAAAAATAGTAACACGAAAAGTAATAGTGCATTTTTCTTCACCCTCTCTGCCGGGCCTGATATTAGTTTTGTTGGTAAAGACAAATTGGGCACTGCAAAACTTCTTGCAGGAGGAGGTCTCGGCTATACTTTCAATAATCAGTTTTCCATCCGAATCGGATTTTATTCGGGCAGAAAAGTTTATACGGCCTCACCTGGAGCATATAATCCACCCTCTGTTTTTTATAGTTATTATCCTTATCTCGAAAAAGTGGATGCCGACTGCAAAGTGTATGAGATACCCATTGCTTTCAGTTATAATTTTTCCAAATCTTCCAAACAAAGTATTTTTGCATCTGCCGGGGTTTCGGCATACCTGATGAAAAGTGAAAAGTATAAATATTTTTATAAGAACTACCCAACTGGCCCCACACTAAACAGGGAAAGGATAATCAATAACGGGAATAAGCATTATTTTTCTACACTTACATTATCCGGGGGATACCAGCGGAATATCAATAAAAATATTTTTTTTATCGTGGAGCCTTATGTAAAATTGCCGCTTAGCGGTGTTGGTTATGGTAACGTGAAACTGAAAAGTGGTGGTGTATTATTTTCTATTGGGATAAAACCTTTTGGTACGAAAAAAGATAGGTCAGCCACTGGTCGCTAATTTTTTATTACAGGCAACCTGATTTAACAAGGTTTCGTTTTAATTGCTAAAACCAACAAGTGAATCAATCTATTTCTTTTCGTTTGCTGAGTGTAATGCTCATTTCTGTCGTCACTCTTGTTTATTCATGCAGTAAAGGCGGCGGCGGAGGCGGCACCCCACCTGATCCCTGTGCAGCAATAAGTATCACGGTAGCCGGCACTGTAACCAATCCTACTACTGGTTCAAGTAATGGAGGTATCAATGCAAGTGCTTCCGGCGGCAGTTCCGGCTTTACGTATAGCATTAATGGCGGCGCCTTTCAGTCTTCAGGCAGTTTTATCAATCTGGCTGCAGGTTCATATTCTATAGCAGCAAAGAATGCAACCGGATGCACCGGCTCCGCCACTTTTACATTAGTTGCTACCAATCCCTGTGCCGGGATAACGATAACAGTAAGCGGAACAACCGTTAATCCTACATCAACATTAACTACCAATGGTAGCATCATTGCCATTGCATCTGGTAGCTCCGGTTTTACATTTAATTTGAATGGAGGTACTTTCCAGGCATCTGGAAATTTTACTAACCTTGGTGTTGGAACTTATACTGTGTTAGCGAAAGATGTAAATGGCTGCACAGGCTCCACCGTGTTTATTTTAACTGCACCCAATCCATGTGCCGGTGTTTTAATTAGCGTAACTGCAATAACAGTTAATCCTACATCAGGAGGAGCCAGCGATGGCAGTATTTCTGCTTCTGCCACGGGCAGCTCCGGATTTACGTTCAATATTAATGGAGGTGCTTTCCAGGCATCTGGAAATTTTACTAACCTCAGCCAGGGAACTTATACCATCATTGCAAAGGACTTAAATGGTTGTACAGGTTCAGCATCGTTTACATTGGCCGCTCCTAATCCCTGTGCCGGTATTACGATTAATGTGTCAAATGGAGTGACTGGAAACAGACCCTGTGAAAATGCAAATGGTTCGATTATCGCCACCGGATCCGGGGGGACGGGACCTTATACCTATAGCATAAATGGTGGAATTTTTCAATCATCAAATAGCTTTTCCGGATTGAATGCAGCTGTCTATTCCGTAACAGCTAAAGATGCCAACGGCTGTGTGGGAACTGTCAATGCTACAGTAAACAATCTACCCGCCGGGCCATTGTTTCTTGCTGTAAAAAATGTATTACAGAATAATTGTAATAGTTGTCATAATAATACAATTAGCGAAGGGGGTATGAATTGGACAGTGGAATGCAACATAGTAAATTTTAAAGACCGAATTCGGGAGAGAGCAGTAAATGGAAACCCTTCTGCAATGCCGCCCACAGGTTTAATGCCTTCCTCTGAACGGGTAAAAATTACCAACTGGATCAATGCTGGAGGAAGGTTTACAGATTGAGTAGTGTTTAATAACGTGTGTCCATGAAAAAAGAGGTTTTCAGCAATTGAAAGCCTCTTTATTTTCCCCACCGGAAACTCTTACTATCAAAACCTGCCAGGTCAAGTACTCTGTCTATCACTGTAGCCGCCACTTCTTCAATTGTTTTTGGCTGACTGTAAAAAGAAGGGGTAGCCGGACATATAATACCACCAGCCAGTGTCAGGGTTTCCATGTTGCGGATATGAATAAGATTATATGGCATATCCCGGACAACACAAATAAGTTTTCTTCTTTCTTTTAAAATAACATCGGCAGCTCTGGTAACAAGATCATTGGAAATACCTGAAGCAATGCGCCCCAACGTACCCATGGAACATGGAATAATGATCATCGTATCATACTGGGCAGAACCAGAAGCGAATGGAGCTGAGAAATCGGTGGTGCTATATATTTTTAGTGGAAAATTTTTCCAGGAATCATTGTTCAATTCTGTTTTCCAAACTTCTTTAGCATTATCTGACATTACAATAGCCAGTTCTGTCGATTGTTCTTTGACAGTTAATAATTTTTTCAATAAACCTTCAGCATAGATGGAGCCGCTGGCTCCTGTTATGGCAATAGCTATTTTTCTCATACAGAAGTATAACCAGTAAAAACGATGAAAGTTGAAAATAGGAGTAATTATGCAAACGATTGCAATCAATCTTGCTGCTAATATCTTTTAATAGGTCTTCCTATATGTTGAGCGAAATCAATATTTTGTGTCTTTAGTACATATTTTTGATCTTGGACTAAAAAATGACATCCAAATGTTTTGCGTTATGGAATTATTAACGATATTGGCCTTGAATTTTCATAGGATAAGGTTTAATGGTTAATGGTTTTTGATTAGGGCCCCCGACTTTCGAGTCGGGGTTCTTTTTTTAGCACCTGCTGACTTTTCTGAACTATTATGCTTCCATTGTAAGCCGTATATTAAGATTTGCAAAACGCAAAAAAAATGCTCCCCGGGAGCATTTTAAATAATTCAACAGCTAGTATAGTATCTTAAAAACCTTTAGGTTGTTTACCTGGCTGATTGGGCTTTTTAGTATTATCATTTCCCATGTTTTCCAGTATCCAATTGGTCATTTTACTCCACAGGTGCATAGTCGTATTGTCTAACTGACCACCTATGCCATGATTTTTATTAGGATAATAAGCACTCTCAAAATCAATATTGCTTTTTACAAGGGCGGTTATCATTTGAGTAGCATTCTGAAAATGCACATTATCGTCAGCCATGCCATGTATGAGGAGGTACTTACCTTTAATCTTATCTGTAAAGTTAATGGGTGAATTATCATCATAGCCTTTAGGATTTTCCTTTGGTGTTCGCATATATCTTTCTGTATAGATATTATCATAGAATCTCCAGTTCGTTACGGGTGCTACTGCTACCGCTGCACTAAACACATCATTGCCTTTTGTAATAGCCAGGGAACTCATAAAACCGCCATAGCTCCAGCCCCAGTGCCCTATATTGCTTTTGTCAACAAAAGGCATCGTTCCTATGTATTTAGCCGCATCAATCTGATCCTCTATCTCAAACTTACCAAGTTGCAGATAGGTTTTCTTTTTAAATTCTTCTCCCCGAAATCCGGTACCCGTATTATCAACACATACAAGAACAAATCCCTTTTGAGCAAGCATTTGATGCCATGCACTAACAGCGCCAAAGCGATTGGCTACTTGTTGTGAGCCGGGTCCGCCATAATTGCAAAATAATACGGGATATTTTTTAGCAGGGTCAAAATTTGCAGGCTTCAGCATCCAACCATTTAAAGTATCCCCTTTACTGTTAGGCACCTTGATGAATTCAGCTTTGCCGTATCCATACTCATCTAACTTTACTTTTAATTTGCTGTTCTCATTTACCATTTTTATCAGTGCAGTACCTTCCACTTCATTCTTCCTGTTAAAGTTGA
>JBKJLR010000075.1:0-2817 GCA_046596865.1 Chitinophagaceae bacterium | reverse complement strand
TATTTTATTGGTGAATGGCATGTAAACAGCGAGTAATTTATAGACCGTTTTTTTTGTCAATACCATATTGCCCCATTCCCAATTAAAATTGTGACCCACATGAAACTGTACACTCTTCCCCGTTGGGTAGAGATCATTTACCAGGTCCCAATTGGCTGTAAATCTTTTTTCAAGCACTTTTTCTGACACAGAAATCATCTTGATAGTTTCTATAAACATATCAATCAGGTTATGATAGAATTTTTTTGCAATAGTCTTTCTTTCTTTTTCTGTTTTTTCCGGAAAAGCAAGTAATAAATTATTCATTACCACCTCCCGCCTGTATTTAAGCACATAAAAAGCCAGGCCATAAAAAGCATCCGAAAGAACATACAGCACTTTTAAAGGAAGAAGTGAAATAAGCCACAGAAAACCATAAACAACATAATACATAATGGAGCAAATATAGAAACTACAAAACTATGTTTTGAACAAGGTTGCTCTTATCGGGGTAATCTGTATTATAATGCAAACCGCGGCTTTCCTTCCGGAAGCTGGCTCCTTTTACAATCAGGTAGCCGACCGTTATCATATTGCGAAGCTCCAGCAACTGTGGTGACACAGAACTGCTTTCATACAATTGTTCTGTTTCTTCCCATAAAAGATCGAGACGGCGCAAAGCTCTTTGTAAACGGACATCATTACGAACAATCCCCACATAATCACTCATCACCAACTGAAGTTCTTTTAAACTCTGGGTAATAAGGATCATTTCCTTTGGTGCTGTTGTGCCTTTTGCATTCCAGTCAGGAACCTCACCCCCGGCCCCTCTCCATAAATGGAGAGGGGAGGTTTGAGACTCAGAAATTTTAGCAACACTATCTACATAGCAACGATGAGCAAAAACCATTGCTTCCAATAATGAATTACTCGCTAACCGGTTTGCACCGTGTAGCCCGGTAGAAGCACATTCCCCACAGGCATACAAATTCCGGATAGAGCTTCGCCCCCATTCATCAGTTTTAATTCCTCCGCAACTGTAATGAGCTGCCGGGGCCACGGGTATCATGTGTTGTATAATATCAATACCAATGGATAAACATTTTTCATAAATATTGGGGAAATGTTCAGTAAACTTTTCTTTGGTAAAATGCCGGCAGTCTAACCACACATGTTCTGTACCGGTTCTTTTCATTTCGCTGTCAATAGCCCTTGCCACAATATCCCTTGGCGCCAGGTCTTTTCTAGCATCATACTTTTCCATAAAAGCGTCACCGTTCTTATTTCGCAGAATGCCGCCATCACCCCGAACAGCTTCCGTAATTAAAAAAGCCTGTCCTCTTATTCCAGGTTCATACAAAGCCGTGGGATGAAACTGAATGAATTCCATGTTTTCAATTCTTCCTTTTGCCCGGTACACCATCGCCACTCCATCACCCGTGGCTATAGAAGGATTGGTGGTGGTTCTATATACCTGCCCGTTTCCGCCGGTGGCCAGCAGCGTAAGCTTGGAAATTATCTTCTCAATTTTATTTGTTTCAAGATTCAGTACATATACACCATAGCATTCTACGTCAGGGGTTGCCTTATTAACTAAATAGCCAAGATGGTGCTGGGTAATAATATCAACTACAAAACAATGTTTGATAAATTCAATATTTTTTTGTTGCGCTACCGCATCTATCAAAGTCCTCTCCATTTCTTTCCCGGTCACATCTTTGTGATGCAGGATGCGGAACTCTGAATGGCCTCCTTCCTTGCCTCTTTTGTAATCACCGTCTGCCTCTTTATCAAATTTGGCTCCCCGGTTAATTATCTCCTGCACTCTCTCCGGCCCTTCTTTTACAACAATCTCCACCACATTTCTGTTGCATAAGCCATCTCCGGCAATCAATGTATCATCAATATGTTTTTTAAAACTATCATTCTCCAGGTCATTCACTACGGCTATTCCACCCTGCGCATACTTGGTGTTGGTTTCATCAGCAGCGGCTTTGGTCATTACTAATACCTTTTTCTCCGGGAATTGATCGGCCACTTTCAGGGCATAGGTTAACCCTGCAATACCGGAACCTATCACTAAGAAATCTGTTTGTTGCATACCCTGTCCCCTAAAAGGGAATATTTTATAGTTAAATAAATAGGTTATTCCTTCGACCCACGAATATACTTAATAGCTCCTTCCACAATAAAAAGTTGGGCTAATCCATATGTCAGTATAATCAAAACAGCGGCTTGTTCAAAAGGTTGATAAAATTTATTGATCGCCAAAATTGAATCAGATATTACAAACAACAAAGCACCCAGCATCATCCATTGACCGGCATTTTTATTTTTAATAAACAGCATGTGCATGGCCAGCATGAACATAAAGCTGATAACAATTCCATACACCAGCACCGGTACTTTCATATCAGCCAGGTGGGGCGAAAGCAAACTAATAAGTGCTGCATAATAAATTACTACCACCACTAATAGCCAGGGATTGCTTTTTATATTTTCAGCTACCCTAACCTTGTGAAAAAAGATAATGTAAAAAACATGTGCTATTAAAAATGCCGATAAGCCCAGCAAAAAGTAAATAGAATTTCGTTCCTGGAACATAAGCAGCACATCCCCGAGCAGGGAAAAGAGCAGGGCGAACAATACGAATTTTGCCAAACCCTTTGTAATATCTTTTATTTGTGAAGCAAAATATCCGATTATTGCCGGAATAATAAGTGGTTTACATATATTCTGCAATAATTCATTTTTCCATTGAATGCCTATGAGATCACCGATAAGAATAAGGACAAAAAGAAGTATCCAATACTTTTTTTTCATGCAATTAAGTTTATG
>JBKJLR010000049.1:0-3280 GCA_046596865.1 Chitinophagaceae bacterium | reverse complement strand
TTCTGTACCGTTGGTGTATGCATTATCGCCTAATAGCAACAATGCGTCGGCCGTATTTGATCCAACATAGGACTGGTAAGCCGCAATAGTTTGTGTCCGGAAACTATTATCATTTCTTCCACAATCACCAAATACAGCAAATTTTAATTTGCGGGTCGTATTTTGAGGAGCAGCCGTTCCAAAATAATAATCGGAAGCATTGCCTCCCAGCGTTGGGTTGGCCATTGTGCCTACACTATAAAAATATTTTGTGTCGGGACTTAAACCTGTTATTCTTACTATATGTTGTGTCGTAGATGTAGCATCGTCTGTAATAATAGTGTAAACGCCTTGTGTAGTTCCAACCTGCACTCTGGAATTACAAGCGATATCAGTTCTCCATCTTAATGTGGCTGCTGTTTCATTTACAACCTGTATATAAGGGCCCCGGTCAATAACAGGAGTTGGGACAGGATTTGCAATTAATTCCAACTGAAACCTCATATCACTTCCATCTGATGAGGCCTGGTGAACTTCAACTGAGATATAATTATTGCCTGCGGAAAAATATGTTGTGGCGATTGTTACGCTTTGTACATTGCCTTCCTGTCCATTGTTTACTGATCCGGATGCATTTGTACTGAAATTGACGGCCCCTGCAGGCATATTGCTTCTTTGAACTTCAACGCCATTTACATAGACAATAGCTCCATCATCCCGAATCAGGTTGAGAGTAAAATTTAAATAAGACGATGGATTGGTAATGTTGACAGTCTTACGGAAATAAGTAGTTTGCCTTAATGTAACAAGATCGGTACCACCAGATTCTCCGACATGAAATAATGCATTCGCCGAAATCCAGCCTGCATCATCAAAATCTGTTTCAATCCAGGTATCACCCTGACCGTCTGCTGAAGGAGTGGCACTACCATTACTATACTTCCAGGTGTCGGTATAAGTAATGAATGTTGTTTGCGAAAAGGAATTAGAATAAGTGAATATTATTAAGCATAATAATACAATACTTTTAAGTAAGGTGGATGGTTTCATACAATGATTGGATTTTCTTGAGCACAATTTTGTAATTTGTACGTTAAGAGTCAATATTTTAGCAAAAAAAAATCCCGATTACATTGAAATTGAGTAGAACCACTTATAGCAGAAAGGTAAAATCACGAAGGAAACTGCCGATTATCGCATTATTGCTCTTTGCTTCCATATTTTCACTTAGTTTTTTTACTGTTGATAAAAAACCTGCTGAAAAAGTAAAAGACATTTACGTAAACAACCTGGGTCTGCAGCAGGAGGGACTAAAAAAACTGCAAGCATCCCTTCGGTCCGGCAAGTCACAAAAAGAAATACAACAGCTTTTTTTACACAGCCGGCTTAAATATAAAAAAATAGCTTTCCTGGTGGAGTTTTTTAATCCCTATGAAACCCGTTTGCTGAATGGCCCGGCATTAAAAAGGACAGAGGATGATAATCCGCAAACAATTATTGATCCCCAGGGCTTCCAGGTACTTGAGGAAAAACTTTTTGGCGACTGGAATAAACAATCCCGCCATACTGCTGAAGAACAAGCAAGTAATCTTATAAAAACTATTAAACGATTACAGGAAGAACCAGACCTTGTCTATAAATTTCATGACGATGTGATTTTTGGCGCCATCAGAGCATCGCTGATCAGGCTGGCCTCTATGGGTATCAGCGGTTTTGATTCACCTGTTGCCGGTTATTCACTGCCCGAAGGGGTGGCAACAATAGAGGGTGCCATCAATTGTATCCTTCAATACAAATCTTTAATCGAAAAAAAGAATAAACTCCTTTACATAAAATTTATCCGGCAAGCCACAGCTGCAAAGAATTTTATTAGTGCCGCGAAATCGTTTGAAAAATTTGACCGGCTCCTTTTTTTAAAAACACATCTAAACCCCCTGTTTGCTTGTGTTACTGAAATCAGGGATGTATTGGATATCAGTATTCCCGGCGGCCTGATGCCGGTCAATCAACGGTCAAAAAGTATTTTTGATGCCCATCTTTTTAATACTGATTTTTTTTCGCCCAATGAAAGATACCGGGTGACCCCTGAACGGGTAACATTGGGAAAACGTCTTTTCTTTGATCCGATCTTATCGGGTACCGGAAACAGGAGTTGTGGCTCCTGCCACCAAAACTCACTGGCATTTACAGACGGGTTGTCAACACCATTAGCTATTGATGAAAAAACTTCTTTATCCCGCAACACTCCTACTTTATGGAATTCAATTTTTCAAACAAGACAATTTTTTGATTCCCGTACCGCTACCCTGGAAAATCAACTAAGTGATGTTGTTCATAACAGTAAAGAAATGAAGGGATCGTTGCAGGAAAATATACCCCAGTTAAAAAAGGATACTCTGTATGCCGCTTTATTCGGAGAGGCGTATAAAAATGAAAAAGAAAAGATCACTCAATACAATATTGTCAACGCCATTGCTTCCTATATCCGTTCGCTGATTGCTTTGAACAGCCGTTTTGATAAATACATGCGGGGAGATGAGACAAAGATGAATGCTACAGAAAAAAATGGCTTTAATCTTTTTATGGGCAAGGGTAAATGTGGTACCTGCCATTATCTTCCGTTGTTTAATGGATTGGTTCCCCCTGATTTTAATGAAACTGAGTCAGAAATATTGGGAGTGCCACAAACAAAAGACACCATTAATGCAAGGCTTGATCCGGATGAAGGCAAATATAATTTCACCAGGTCCATTGTTCATCGCCATTCATTTAAAACTCCAACCCTCAGGAATATTGAACTCACAGCTCCCTACATGCACAATGGTGTTTATTCTACGCTGGAAGAAGTAATGAATTTTTATAATAATGGAGGTGGTGCCGGACTGCATATTGCACCCGAAAATCAAACATTGCCACCCGATAAACTTAAGCTTTCAAAAAAAGAGATAAGCAATATCATTGCCTTTATGAAAACCCTCACTGACACCATTTCTACTAAAATAAAGCATTGAACCAGCCCGAGTTTTGCCATCTGCAATCACTTCAAAATTCTGTATTTTTACCACCCAAGTAAAAAAATATGAGCCAACCAAAACCTATTATCGGTATTTCCTGCGGCGATCTGAATGGCATCGGTATTGAACTGATCATTAAAACTTTTTCAGACAGCCGTATACTTGATCATTGTACCCCTGTAATATTTGGTTCTAATAAAGCCATCAATTTTTACCGGAAATCAATCCCGGAATTAAATTTCACCTACCAAAATATAAAAGATTTTAGCCGCATCAGCCCAAAACAG
>JBKJLR010000293.1:0-6336 GCA_046596865.1 Chitinophagaceae bacterium | reverse complement strand
TATAAACTAAAAGTATGACCGGCAGAAATAATAAAGTAGCAACTAAAGAATTTCTATAAAACGGCAGTCCGGCTTCATAGCAGGTTATCAGTCCGCCAAAACTTTTTGCATACACTGCTTCGGTTGTTGCCCTCCACACCATAAAGTTTGATACAAGGAAGAAAACAGTCGGCGCTGCAATGGCACCGGCAAGCAGGGTGGAGAAACTTCTGCCTTTTAATGCCAGGCCGATCAATGTGGCCACCATAAGTATCAGGTAATTTTTCCACTGGCCGCTATAGAAACCGGCATAAGGAAATAAATCCTGGCTATATAAAAGTTGAATAACCGCATCACTGATAAATAAAGCCAGCAAAGGAAGGATGAAAGACATATCCCTTTGCTTTATAATAAAACCAGCAAACAGGGCAATGGCTATTACCGGTGAAAATCCAGACCAGTTCAAGTCAGGTCCAAAGAAATATTTACAGGCAGTTGCCAGTATTATCAGAATCAAAGTGAAAACAATTAATCGTCCGTTGCTCTTCATAATTATGAAATTGAAATATGGGCAAAAATAAATGAATTGAGGCAATTACCCGGTCTATTTATTAACCATTGTGAATTAGAGCGGAAGCCTTGAAAACAATGGATTTGGTGGCAGCAGCGAGATACAATAACTGCCCGGGTAACACTACAGCCGACGGATTACCGTTTTGAAGTTTGACAGTAATAGTATCATCATCCAGTTCTGCCACTCCTTCCGTGAGTAAAAGTATTTCTACACCCGCCGGTGAAAAAGAAATGGTGTCGCCGGCTTCCAGTTCAAAAACACCAAGTTGAAATCCGATAGCTATCGGATCAGCAGGTGGCGTTTTGTATAATTTTTCATTCCTGTTTATCGCTACGCCTCTCAATATCCCGGGAATTGTCGCTTCACATTTTATATGCTTCAGCAGCTCGGCTACGTCGACATGCTTGTGTGTCAATCCGCCCCGAAGCACATTATCAGAGTTGGCCATCAGTTCCACATTCTGTCCTTCCAGGTAGGCATGTGGTAAACCTGCACCTTGAAACAGGGCCTCTCCTATATCCAAGCGGACCACATTAAAAAGATAGATAGAAAAAATACTCCTGTCAATATCATGTCCTTTAGAAAAAGTAATAGATGCCCTTGCGGCCCAAAAGTCTTCGCTGCTTTTACTGAGTTTATTTTCTTTATATAATGGCACAATTTTATCCAGTAAGGGTTGTAATGTTTTGTTAACTTCCGGTTGCGACATTGTCATTACCATTTTATACAATCCCTCATACCCTGATTCTTTGAAAACCGGTAACAATCCATGTAACTCCGGAAACCTGTCCAGTATGTTTATTAAATCAGTTTCTGTTTTAAAACCGTGGAGTAAATAAAAATCACTCAGCGCAACCAGCATTTCCGGTTTATGATTATCGTCTTTGTAATTACGTATGGGTGAATCAAGGGGGATTCCTTCAGCATTTTCCCGTGCAAATTCTATTTCTGCTGCTGCTTTGGAAGGATGTACCTGAATGGAAAGCATATCTTTTACATCCAGCACTTTTAATAAATAAGGAAGATCGGGCACCAGTTCGCTAAGTATTTTTTTCTCCCCATCCGGCAACTCAACTACCGAATTACCCAGCAGATGACTACCCATCCAGTATTCGGCACATGGACGGCCATCTTTATTTTCTATTTGCAGTAGAGAAGGAATAAAGGAACGGCCGCCCCAATCATAATGCTTCACTGTTCCTTTCAGGCGATAAATACCGGGCATAAAATGTTTTTCTTCTTAATATTGGAGTAAAGATAATACATGGCCTCGCATAATGAACTGGGAAAAGAAGGTGAAGAAATGGCAGCCCGGTGGCTGAAAGAAAATGGTTTTGACCTCCTTCACCGCAACTGGCGTCATTCACATTATGAAATTGACATCGTGGCGACTAAAGGAAAATTTTTACATTTTGTAGAGGTAAAAGCAAGAAAGGCTTCTCCGTTTGGCTACCCGGAAGATAGTGTGACCAGGAAAAAATTCAAGAACCTTCAAAAAGCGGCGGATGAATATTTATTTTTAAATCCGGGGCATTCGTGGATATCATACGATATTCTTTCTATTACGCTGCACGGGGATAAAGAAGCGGAGTATTTTTTTATTGAAGATGTGTATTTGTAAGGCAGTAGGGAGTGGGAAGCAGGCAATGGGATTACGTTTCCAGATTGTTTATCATTTTACTTAGCATCTTAAAGACGGATTCCAGGTAGCTCTCAATATTCTTAATATGCTCTTTAGTAATATAATTTAGAATTAAAGCTGCTTCTATCTGTGTATCTACCTCGACAAGAGAGCTTCTGGAAATTTCATAAAACCTTCTTCTGTCCGGCTTAGTTTTTCTTGCAGCTCCTTCCGCTATATTACTGCAAATCGAAATCACATCCCGCCTTAACTGGCTAACTAATACATATTGTTCTTCTTTAGGAAATGTTTTAGTTATCGCATACACTTCCTTAACTAATTGCAAAGCGATTTTGTAAACTTCCAGGTTTTTATGAGACAGCTGTAACATAACCCATATTTACTTTCAAATAAATCAAAAACGAATAGGAACGAATGTATTTCCCACTCCCTACTTCCCACTCCCTACTGCCACCGAAATCATCATTTTCTCTACCAACCTGTATGTAGCCGGACAATACTCTACATTCTGCTTATGAATATGTACAAAGTCGCTGAACCTTTTTGGGAAATGCGGAAAGCCTGAACAGTCCGCCGGTCGCACGGCGTAAATGCTGCACTTATTATCTTTCATATTTAAAAACTGGCAGGGTTCTGTTTTATTCAACCAGTCACGGTCTCCTCCCCTTTCTTTCTTTAACCATTTTGTTTGAAAAGCTTCCAACGTCATGTTGAGATGTGCCGATATTCTTTTCATATCCTGTGGGGTGAAAGTCGGCGTCATAGTTTTACAGCAGTTGGCGCAGGAAAGACAATCAGTTTCCTGCCACACTTCTTTTTCTAATACTGCTATTTTTTTGTCCACTCCCCGGGGTGGATCGTTTTCTAATTTCGTCAGGAAACGCCTCATCTTCCTTTTCGTATCCACGACTTTTTGTTTAAACAACCGGAGATTAATGGGTAGCATATCACTCATGCGCCGAAGATACTACTTGAAGCGTTGCGTTGTACACGGCAAAAGAAATTTCGCATCCCTCTATGCAATGATTATTTTTGTTTATACATCCCTATAAGGAAATGGCCCATAAAAAATTTCTTACAATGGGGATGAATTGGAGAGTCGAATTTGCCGTGACAGATTTATAAAACAAAAATATATACATGAAAATACTGGTAGTACCTGCCCTTGCAGTTATCCTTGCAATTTCTGCTGGCTCCTGCAAATCATCTTCCAATTCGCCAAAAACTTTTTGTGATACAGCCTGCCTGAAAGACACTCTTAAGTTTAGCGGCGATCACAAGCTGCAACCTTATGTATATGTCACGGCGAGAGATTGCAAAGGAGATACGCTGATTTGGAGTTATAATGGAATGGGTAACAACAGGAAAACGCAGTTTGATTATCCTACCGTTAAGCTGAATAAAGGTTTTGTCCGTTGTCTTTTCAAAGACACTGCTTTTGCTTACCTGTTATTCAATGACTGTGCCACCGGCCGTGGCTTCCAGATAAAATTACCGTATGACAAAAAACAAAGCTTTGTGATGAAGACCAGCGGCATTAATAATATTGATCCCAGGTTTTCCATTGCAGATAATTTACTGGTAAATACCGACAGGGGTAATATCTATTTAGAAGACATAGCCACCGGGAAAAAAGCCATGATGACCTTTGGTGAAAAGTTAGACATTGACTACGATGCCATCCATGAACACATTGATTCTGTCAACATCACCAATTCCAGGATATGGGTAAAGGTAAAAATTAAAGAGGGCTGGAAAGAACTGGAAAAAAATATAACCCTGGAATAAATTTCGGAAAGTATGTTGTTACTGACTTGAGTTCTAACAACGTCAAACTTAAAAATTCAAACCCTTCATGTGGGAATCTTACAAAAAAGGATTCAAAGCATATCTGCAGTTAGAAAAATCTCTTTCGGATAATTCTGTACAGGCCTATGGCAGGGATATAGAATTGCTGACGCAATACTTACAAGAAAAAAAATCACTGAAGTTGCCGGCTGGTATTAAATTAAAGGACTTGCAACAATTCCTCAAATGGATTACTGAATTAGGAATGATGAGCTCCTCGCAGGCAAGAATTATTTCCGGGTTAAGGGCATTTTACAAATATTGTTTACTGGAACATATTTCCAAAACAAACCCCACTGCGCTGCTGGAAACTCCCAAGCAAAAGAGATCTTTGCCGGACACACTGAGTTTTGAAGAAATAGAAAGTATGATCGGGCAGATCGACCTCAGCAATCCCCAGGGTGGCCGAAATAAAGCAATTTTGGAAACCATGTATAGCTGCGGTCTGCGGGCAAGCGAAATAGTGAACCTGAAAATATCACAGTTATATACTGATGTAGGTTTTATACGGGTGATCGGTAAAGGGGATAAAGAAAGATTAGTCCCCATTGGCAGCAGTGCCATAAAATATATTAATATTTATAAGAAAAATATCCGGGTACATCTTGAACCTAAAAAAGGCAGCGAAGATGTTCTCTTTCTTAATAACCGGGGAAGTAAATTATCCAGGATAATGATCTTTTATATTATTAAAGACCTGGCACTAAAAGCAGGCATTAAAAAAACTGTTTCCCCTCATACATTCCGTCATTCTTTTGCTACACACCTGGTGGAAGGCGGTGCTGATTTAAGGGCCGTACAGGAAATGCTGGGGCATGCAAGTATTACAACAACTGAGATCTATACGCATCTTGACAGGGAATTTTTAAGAAAAACCCTGGAGCAATTTCATCCGGGGTTTAAAGGATGATATTTTTCAACACAGAGTTAAGGAGAATACAGAGTTACACGGAGGCTCTCTGTGCAACTCTCCAAACTCTGTATCTCTGTGTTAATATTTTATTTGTAACTCAAAAATTTACTGAATAATAATTTTTTCTGTAAATTTTTTACCTGTTTTTTTATTTATTAATACCATAAAATAACTGCCCGCTGCCACCAAAGGAATATCTATGTTCAATATTCTTGCTTCTGCATCTATCCAGATTTCTTGTTGATGTGCTGATTGACCGGATTGATTTAGTAATTGAACTCTGTAATACCCATCTTCTGTTTTTTTCCATTCAATGCTCAAGCTTGCACCCGAAGAAACGGGATTAGGGAATATTTTGAAGAATTTGAAAGCACTGTCTTTTACTACCGGTGTCAACAATGGAATATTCTTACTTTCGTTTTTAGATTTTTTTACTGAAACCATACCCGCAATTATTTCACCGGTAGTACGCAATGAACTTTTAAGTAATATTGTAATACTATTTTGATTGGAAAGAGGAGTTTCAATTGTCTCAAACCCAGCAGCAGATGTTACTAAAATATCACCCGAAATTGCTTTAATCTGGAATTCCCCATTCTCATCAGCCGCAATACCAGTACGGCTATCTTTAATTCTTACAGATGCTCCAGGAATTTCGATACCCTGGTCATTAATAACTTTTCCATTTATTACTTTTTTATCCTCCACAATTATATTTCTGATGTTCCCTTTTACCTTAACGGTCGTGTCTTTACAAACAGGCTTTATAGTAGTTGGTAACACCATTCCTAATGTCCGCAATTCCTGATTTACAGAAATTTTTGCTGTGTCTTTAGGATGTGGATTTGCTATTTTTCCCATTTTAATATTCTGAGCCGATGCTTTTGAAAGAAAGAAAGCGGGTAAAGCAAACTGGAAAAAATATTTTAGCCAGGGAATTCTTTTCCTTGGTATTTCAATATCCCGGTCGAGCTGGTCGGTCATAAACCTTCCGCAAACAGATCCGGTGGAGGGTTTTTTAAAAAACTCAGCCACCAGGCGGTCACTCATGTTGCTGAAATCTACTACCTGTTTTTGGCAGGAGCCACAAAACTTCCCTTTTTCAACGGGTGTCATGCCATCCCAGTTCTCGTGGCAGGGTTCGGCAATGGTAAGCTGAATTTTTTTTGACATAAAAAGCATTTATTGAATGATTATTTTATCTGATGCCATTTTCGTCCAATTTTCATACATCGAAAAAAGGAGTTCCGTAGAAACGGAACCCCGTATCACTAACCGGCTGTTAAATGATTAGTTATTTGTGTTTACTTACAGGCATAGACTCCTCTTCGTCTTCATCTGTATCACCATTATCTTTTAGTTCCGGTTTTCCTTTGGCCA